>JAYVTN010000001.1:0-5809 GCA_043788785.1 Spartobacteria bacterium
TCCCAGTAAGTCGCGAATGTACGCGGAAACAAATGCCTGAACATCCCTACATGGATGTTCTTGCGCATCTCGAAATGCAGATGCGCGTTGTACATCCCGTGATTGGTCCCGATGGTCCCTAGGTTCTGCCCCCGGGTAAGGAGTTGGCCTTCGCGGACGAGAATCTCGTTGAGGTGCCCGTACAGGGAATCCACGAAGACGGTTTGATCATTTTCCTGGTAGGCGTGGCGGACGGTGACGACATTGCCCCAACCCACCCGGTAGTCGCGGGCAAACACCACCACCCCGTTGCCAACACAGTAGACCGGATCGCCCAGGTCCGTATCCCCACCGCCCGCCCCGTTCCAATCCTCCCCAAGGTGCCCATTGGGACGGAAACCGCGGGCCTTGTAGTAGTGCTTGGTGCCGTCCTTGCCGACTGGACATTCAAATCCGTCGGCCATGGGAACGGGTATCGAATCCCCAGCGAGTGAACGGGAGAGAAACACAAGCAGCGTCGCAAGTGCCGTAAGCCAAGGCATGGAACCCACCATCATAAGTAGGTCGCCACTGGAGTGACAACCCCCCGTTTAATGAGAGGTCGCCCAGCCCAACCCCAGTAGCGCTACCCCCACAACAATCCGGTAAACGCCGAAGCCAGTGAATGTGTGGTGCTGGACGTATTTCAGGAGCCATTTGACAGCCACGAAAGAGACGATTGCTGCTACGACCGTCGCCAATACCAGTAACGACCAGTTTTCTCCCGTGCTCCCGCCGTGGTGAAATGCCTTGAAAAGCTTGAGTGCGCCTGCTGCCAACAGGGTGGGGATTCCCACCAGGAAGGAGAATTCGGTAGCCAACACCCGGTTGGTGCCAAATGCCAAGGCGAACAAGATGGTGGCTCCGGAACGGGACGTGCCAGGATAGATGGCCGCCAATAGCTGGGCGCCGGCTACCGCGAAGACCACGGCCCACGAGATTTCATCCACGCCAGAGCGACCCCGCAACCAGCGTTCGACTCCGACAAAGGCGAGGCCGCCGACAATCAGAGCGATGGCGACCGGGGTGATCTCGTCGGGCAGTTTGAGGTTGGCCTTATCCAGGACCACTCCGCCAACACCCGTAATGAAGAAGGCGACCGCGATTTTTGCCAACATTAGCCGGCTAGCGGGTTCCCGCCACCGGGCCAGCATCGCCAACCGATTCCGAAACAAAGGCAGGACGGCCAAAACGGCGCCGCACTGGATGACGATGTTAAAGAGATCGCTCTGCCTAGGGAGCCAATGTTCGGCAATCAGCAGGTGTCCGGTGGAAGAAACCGGGATGAATTCGGTGATCCCCTCGACCAAGCCCAACAGGGTCACTACCAGCCAATCAGGTAACATCTAGGGTAGAGGAATGGGGCCTGAACTTATCGCAAGCTTGGCGTGGCAAAGCTAGAAGAGGGGATTTGAGGGAGCAAATGCCGGACTAGACGGCGCTTTCGCCGCGTTCTTCGGTACGAATCCGGATCGCATCCTCGATTGGCAGGATGAAAACTTTGCCGTCCCCGATCTTACCTGTGCGGGCCGCGGCGACGATGGCGTCCACAGCGCGCTGGACGCGTTCATCGGTGAGCACGATCTCGAACTTCACCTTCGGGAGGAAGTCCACCGTGTACTCGCTGCCGCGGTAGATCTCGGTGTGCCCCTTCTGACGACCGAACCCTTTGACCTCACTGACGGTCATGCCTTCGATGCCGATTTCAGATAAAGCCTCTTTCACGTCCTCCATCTTGAACGGTTTGATGATCGCCTCGATTTTTTTCATGCGGCCTCATTGCTACCCGGTGAATTTCAAATGGCAAGCGAGGAAGCAACCTTAGTGATTGACGGAATGAGTGGTTGTTGCTTAGCCGAAATGTGGGTAAATGGCAGGCTAATGCCCTTTGTTGCAAGTTGGATCCGTGAGAGTGACCAGACCCTGTTCGAGGGCTTTTGCCGACCCCATCCCGGTGTCCAACTCGGCAATGCGCGCCTCGGCCCCACGGATCCTTCCGAAGCCGCGGGCCTGCTCTTAACGGGCGGCACCGATGTCTCAGCGGCATACCATCCGGACCGGCTCTCCGATCCCTCTCTGATCCAGGAGCCCCATCCGGACCGGGACGCTTGGGAACACGCAGCCGTTCGCGACGCCCTCCAGCGCGGCGTCCCCATCCTCTGTGTCTGTCGCGGACTCCAAATGCTTAACCTCGCTCTGGGTGGCAGCCTCTTTTTGGATGTTCCCGGCCACGGCGCCCCGGAGCAAAGGGACCAAAATATCCAGCTCCTGCGGTACGCCTCTGCCGTTGAGCACGTTTTCGAGCAGGTCAATAGCTCCCACCACCAGGCTCTGGACCGACTCGGGGATGGGTTGGAGGTCGAGGCTTGGTGCGCTGCCGATGGAATCATTGAACAGGTGCGCCTCCGCGGACCCCGGTTTGTTCTGGGAGTCCAATACCATCCTGAGCGCAGCCCAATCTATGCGCCCTTGTTCGATGATTTTTTCCGCCAAGTCTCCCGGCATAGCGCCTGAGTCTCCGAAACCCGTTTTACGCTCTGGTGAATATGTCCGATAATCATCCGCCCCAACTCACGATCCGCTGCGGCTTCGTTTTTGAATACGAGGCTGCGGCCCCGACTACGGTCACGCTTCTAGTCGATCCCGCTCAAGGCCCTGCCCAGCAGCTGCTTGCCCAGAAATGGGTGGTCGAGCCGCAGATCGACCTCGACCCTTTCATTGACGGAAACGGGAACCAAGCCCACCGGATGATTCTGCCCACCGGACGGACCCGGATCCTCCATGACCTGCTAGTTGGGGTGCCTGCCGAACACGAGAGCCGGCACGCCGATCGGGAGGCGCTCGCCGTGGAACAGTTGCCAGCGTCCTTACTGCGCTATGTGCTCCCGAGCCGTTATTGCGATTCCGACCGCCTGATGGACTTTGCTTTCCAGCATTTCGGCCTAATCGCGCAGGGGATCCCGCGTGTGCAGGCCATTTGCAATTGGTTGCATGTAAACATCCAGTACCGGTGGGGGACTAATACCCCGCTTGCGGCAGCCAGCGAGATCATCGCCCAAGGCTTCGGCGTGTGCCGCGATTTCGCTCACTCGGCCATCGCGTTATGCCGCTGTTTTAATATCCCTGCCCGCTATGTGACGGGGTATTTGCCGGATGTGGCTTTCCAGGACTCTGGAGCGCCCATGGATTTCCACGCCTACTTCCAAGCGTATCTCGGGGGCCAGTGGTGTACGTTTGACGCTCGTTTCAACCGTCCGCGAATGGGGCGTATCAATATCGCCACGGGTCTGGATGCGATCGATGGAGCATTTGCGACCATCTACGGGGCGGCGACGTGTTCGTGGTTTGAGGTGTGGAGTTATCAGATTGATCCAGGCGAAGTGCAGCTCGGCGGGCCAGTGGATCTGGGCAAGCGCCTGGACGGGACTCCCGCCCTGCACCTGCCCCAAGTGGCATGGGCTTCCATGTAGCATGCGGCTTCCATGTAGCATGGGCTTCCAGCCCATGACCGTACGTAATCGTCCCCAGAACCCCTAAACCGCGACCGCGTCCAGACGCAACCGGGGGTCTTCGGCGATCAACTCCGCCAACGTTGACCAGCCCGTGTCGTCCAACGCCTGGAACGCATTCACATACACGCTCACAACCGCCGGGTTGTGATTGGTTTGCAGGCTCTCGATGACCCGGGCCAACTCCGCTTTGAGTGGGGCCGGGGGTAACGTGTCGATGGTGCCATTGTCGTCATGGCTGATCCCAAGGCCGTCCAGGAAGTCGCACAGAAGTTTGCTTTGGGCTCCCACCAACCAGATCTGGAGCAAATGCCCCGCTACCGCTTCGCTTTGTTTGCGCCCCAAGTTTTCTTGCATCCAAACGTGGCGTTCCGGACGGGGTTTGCGTTCGATAAACACCGGGCGCAATTTGCGCTGGGTGGCCAGGGTGTTGATGGTGGCCTTGTAGAGCGGCTTCTCGTTCTCGGAAAGAAAGTTGAAGAGCTCGGCTGCAACTTCGGGGGCCATTCGGGCGAAAATCTCGTTCGGTGTAAGCATAACGTCGGGCCGGGCAGAGTAGGCGAGGGCCGGGCGGATTCAATGGCGAAGACGCCTTTTTTACAGGCAATCACGTCTGGAGCTTGGCGGATTGGGTGTTTTCGGGCGAAGCTTGAGCAAATGGAGACTCCCGTACAGCGCACGCCGATCCACTCGCTCACTCTCGAGGAACTGGCTGCCCAGCTCAAGGCTTCGGGCCAACCCGGGTACCGTGCCAAACAAGTTTTCCAGTGGATCTACTCCAAGCGGACCAAATCATTTGCCGAAATGAGCGATTTGCCGGCCGGGCTGCGGGCCCAACTCGCCGAGCAATTCTCTTTTGATGACCTCGAGCCCGTCCGGGTCCTGGGCTCAGAGGATACCACGCGCAAGTATCTCTTCCGGCTTGCCGACGCCAGCCTGATTGAAACCGTCCTCATTCCGGCTTCGCCAGCCCTCTACGGGGAGGATTCCGACCGGCGAACCCTCTGTATCTCCACCCAGGTCGGGTGTGCGTATGGATGCAAGTTTTGCGCCAGCGGTTTGGACGGATTCAGCCGGAACCTGAGCGCGGGCGAAATCGTGAGCCAAGTGTTGAAGGTCGAGGAGCTCAGCGGGGAACGCATCAATAACATCGTATTCATGGGAATGGGCGAACCCATGGCCAACTACGTTAATCTCATGCGTGCTGTTGGGATCATCAACGCACCGTGGGGCATCCTGCTCGGGGCGCGGCACATCACCATTTCCACCAGTGGGTTGGCCCCGCAGATCAAGTTATTGGCCGACCAACCTTTGCAGGCGCGTCTGGCGATTTCCCTGCACGGGGCCACCGACGAGGTGCGCCAGCAAATCATGCCGGTCAACCGCAAATACCCGTTGGAGGTCTTAATGGAGGCCTGTGTGTATTATTCGGAACGCAAAAAGCAGCGGCTTACCTTTGAGTACATCCTGATTGAAGAAGTCAATGATCGGCCGGAAGACGCGGCCGCGTTGGTGCGTTTGGCGCGCAAAGTCGGGGCCAAGGTCAATTGCATCCCGTACAACATTGTCGAGGGGCTGGAATGGAAACGTCCGAGTGAGGCCAGGCAGGATGCCTTCATGGCGGTGTTGGAGAACGGGGATATCCCCGCGACGATCCGGCGCGAGAAAGGCCACGACATAGCGGCCGCGTGCGGCCAATTGCGCCGCCAGATGGGAACGGGGGGATTTGGTGCAAGTATGAAGGAGGAAGGATGAAGTATGAAGGGGTGTCGGCGCAGTCGGATGATCTCCGGATCTAAAAACGTTGCGCCCGTTGGGTAGCTTTGGGTGAAACCGGTCCGCAGTTCGGGGAAGCACTCACTCAACGTCGTGCCCCTCCCGGAGGGGTCGTGGAAATTAGCCCAGGGTTCCTAACCCGGGGTTCGTTACGCGAAGCGATATCCGCCCCGCAGGCGGGGGGGGGACAGGTCCAGCGGGTTGAATGAACGAGCTCAACGATGAGGCTCCCCCGCACCCTCTGGGGCGGTGCCACATAACCGCTTCGATCCCGTGGTCGGGGCTAATTTCCTTCAACCCTCCGGGTTAGGGTGCATCGATTACGCTGCAAACAGGTTCGACCGCGTTGCAAATGAGTTCGACCGCGCTGCAAACGGGTTCGACCACGTTGCAAACGGGCTCGACCGCGCTGCAAACGGGCTCGACCACATTGCAAACGGGCTCGACCACGTTGCAAACGGGCTCGACCGCGTTGCAAATGGGTTCGACCACGTTGCAAATGGGTT
>JAYVTN010000002.1:0-5621 GCA_043788785.1 Spartobacteria bacterium
GACGGTTCGGAGTTCAGGCTTTAGCATGCCACCCGCCCCCAAGTTAGCGCCGATGGGAGCCGTTCCGCGCTTTTCGACACGTTTACGGGGTTAAAAGGATGGGTAGCTGGGATTGATCTAGCACTTCACCCCATGGGTGCAGGGCGCGAATGAGAAAGGCGCCCCTTCATACTCCAGCATTCGTACTTCAGCCTTGCGGCTGCAATCATGTCGATCCCGCGATCATTTCCATGCCTGGACTTTGAGGCCTGTGACCCGTTTGAATTCCACGGCATTGGCCGTGACGAGGGTGGCCCCGAGACAGCGAGTCTGGGCGGCGATGAGTAGATCAAGCGGCCCGATGGTTTTCCCCGTCGCCTCCAGAACGGCCCGGATGTCCGCGTAATGTTCAGCCGCATCCATGGTGAAGTCCGCGATCCAAAACAGCTCCAAAAAAGCTCCGAGACGCCCGGCATGATGGGGATGCGTGAGTCGGTTTTTCTTAACGCCGGTCCAGAGTTCCGCAGCGACGATCACAGGGATTCCCGTGAGGGCTGGGTCCGGCAGTTGTCTGAGTCCCGCCGCGTTGCGCAGCACCGGGATGCAAACGCTGGAGTCGAGGAGATACGAGGGTTTCAATAGGGGCGCTCGGCTTTAAACTCAAGAACGGCACGCTCGTGTTTGTTCGGGCGAGCTGGCGGTTCGGGGAAGTCTCCGCCCCCCGGAAACTTTTCAGCCAAGAAGCGCGCGATCTCGGTGAATGACTCAAACTTCGGTGCAGGCACAGGCTTCAGAACGACTTCGTCGCCATGTTTTTCGATGAGAACCTCCTTGCCCTCAAAACGGAATGCTTTGGGCAGGCGGACAGCCTGGCTGCCTCCATGCTGGAAAATTTTCGCGGTAGCCATATCTACAGCATATATCTACAGTTGGCGGGCGTCAAGCAATGAGCCTGAACTCGGGAGTTGATGTCTTAGGCTTAAGGGCAAGTCATCGATTCCCGGCCGGATTCGTACCTTGGAAGGGCTGGCGTCCGCTCACCCCAGGGTGTGGTCAAAAACAAACCGGCCGAGCGCCCCCGGAGTCGCCCGCTTACCGGGCCGCTTCAGTCCAAGGCAGGGGTGGGCCACGACTAACTTCACCGGGGAACTCTACCCGCAAATCGGCCCCCGCGCCCCGAGCTGCCGCCTCCCCGGAAGACCAAGTGTCTGCCACTCTATCAGGGGAGATGGGGCACGTCGGGTCGGGTGGGGGCCGGGGCTGGGGCCGATCGGCATGCGGCTCTCACTGCCGGATTTAGGATGAGCCTATTTCGCGAATTGCGTCTCCAATCCTGTCTAAAAGAGGCACCGTTCATCACTTGGGCCGGTATGATAGCTTCCGGTCGGCCTGCTCAAATCCTGTCGCGATGCAAAATCCAAAAAACCTGTTTGTTCCTGAAGAGGCCAGATCCGTAATCGAAAATGCCCTCGGGGTCTTGCCCACGCAGGCGGTCCCCCTCGCGGACGCTCTTGGCCGGATCCTGCGGGAACCGGTTGCCGCTCCGGAAGATTCTCCGGCAACCGATGTGTCTGCGATGGACGGGTACGCCGTAGCCGATCTGGAGCCGGTGGGACGGCTTCGCCTGGTCGGGGAAGCCCGGGCGGGCTCGGCTTCAGATCTGGAGATAGGTCCCGGCGAATGTGCGCGGATTTTTACCGGCGCCATGGTCCCGATCGGCGCCGTGCGCGTGATTATGCAAGAGGAAGCAACGGTGTGGGCCGACGGCGTCGAGTTCCACCCGAGTTCCACAGCCGGCCATATAAGGAGAAGGGGCGAGAATGCGCGCAAAGGCGATGTGCTCATGGCGGCGGGCCAACGGATCGGGCCGGGCGGGGTCGCGCTGCTTGCAGGAGCTGGGATCCTCAATCCGAGGGTATCGCCTGCGATCCGCGTCATCCATCTGGTGACCGGGGACGAACTGGTGGATCCGGGGCAGGTGCCTGGGGTCGGCCAGATCCGGGATACCAACACGTCCCTGATTGCAGCCTTGCTGGCGCAAGCCGGCGCGGAGCGTGTCCACTGGCAACGGGTCGGCGACACGCCGCATGCCATCCACGACGCGCTCCAAGCTATTACCGCCGATTGGGACCTTCTCCTCGTGTCGGGAGGGGCCAGCGTAGGGGACTATGATTTCGGTGCGACGAGCCTGGAAGCGATGGGATTCGAAACCCACTTCCGGGCAACCCGGATGCGTCCTGGAAAGCCCACCGTGTTTGCAACCCGGGGTGCTCAGGCTGCTTTTGTGCTGCCGGGAAATCCAGTCTCCCATTTTGTGGTATTCCACCTGCTCGTGCGCACGGCCTTGGATGCCATGAGCGGTGCCCTGCCGTGGTGGCCCTCGGTGAGCGCCGTCCTGTCCGCTCCGATCCCGGCCCAAACCGACCGGAGGCAAACGTACTGGCCCGCCCACGTGGAATTGCGTGAGGGGACATTGCAGGCGTCACCCCTGAAATGGCAAAGTTCCGGCGACCTCGGCGGGTTGGCAGAAGCAAACGCCCTGTTGCAATTGGATGCGGGCCAGCCGGCTTTGGAGGCCGGCGAGCGGATTGCCTGCCTCTGGCTGGACGTTCGCTGATCCTAAGTTCTCCCGTTCCGGGCATTCGATGGTTCAAGAGACGAGCAAGCGCGGGGTGTTCGTGTACCACGGAATCGACGGAATTGGAGGAGCCTCGGGCCTTCCAGATTCCCAGCACAGAAAGCTTTTGCGACCGCAGTACCTTAACCCGGAGGGTTTAAGGAAATTAGCCCCGGGCTCCTGACCGGGGGATCCGCGAGATTTTGGCACCGCCCCGGAGAGTGCGGGGGAAGCCCTGTCGTACAGCGTGGTTGCTCCAATCACCCTCGTTCTTAAGAGCCGGACCCGAGCGAGGACGAGAACGGGGTCCCACCCGGCCTGTTCCCCCGCCGCCTCCGGGGCGGACTCCTCTGCGTCGAACGAAACCCGGGTTAGGAACCCAGGGCTGGCAGTTCGGATGCCAACTGCTTGCGGAACCACGCGTGCGCGGAGATTGCATGCCAAGGGCATTAGGCTCTAAGCACATGCCCGAGCCACTGGGTTCCACCTAACTCTCCCAACAAGTTCCAAAGGGTGTGTTTAAGAGGAGGTCGAAGCGTCCATGCGACAGGGACTCGACGGCGTGGGCGGCGCCCGCCAACATAGTCCCATGTCCGAGCCTGTTTCCTTTTCCCATCTGGATGCGGATGGCGCCGCGCGCATGGTGGACGTCGCTGGCAAAGCCGTCACCCGCCGGATCGCGATTGCCGAAGGCATTCTCGAGTGCCTACCTTCCACCATCGAGGCGCTCAAAGCGCGGGCATTGCCCAAAGGCGACGTGCTCACGGTCGCCAAGATCGCCGGCATCCAAGCCGCCAAACGCACCGGTGAATGGATCCCCCTCTGCCACACGCTCCCTTTGGATTCGGTGGATTTGAGTTTTTCCATCGAAACCAACGCCATCCGGATCCGGGCCGAAGCCCGGGTCAGCGCGCGTACGGGGGTCGAAATGGAAGCCCTCACAGCCGTGAGTGCCGCCGCCCTGACCATCTACGACATGTGCAAGGCGGTCGATAAAACCATGGTCATCCGCGAAGTCCGGCTCTTAGAGAAAAGGAAAGAATGAAAATCGGCCGTGTAACCCTCAGTGACCGGGCCAGCGCCGGCATTTACCGAGACCTCAGCGGCCCGGCCATTGAGGAGTGTTTACTGCGCCATATCCCGGGTCCGCACGAGTTCCTGCGGGTACTACTGCCAGACGAGCAGGCCCGGATCTCCGACGCGCTCCTAACATTGTGCGATATCGAGCTGTGCGAGCTGGTGGTCACCACAGGCGGCACCGGCCCGGCCCCCAGGGATGTCACCCCCGAGGCCACAGCGGCCGTTTTGGATCGGGAGCTGCCGGGGTTTGGGGAAATCATGCGGATGCGTTCCTACGAGATAGTGCCCACCGCGATCCTCTCGCGGGCGACTGCGGGCACTCGAGGACGCAGCCTGATCATCAACCTCCCCGGAAACCCCAAAGCGGTTGACCAATGTTTGCCCTTGTTAGTGCCAGCGATCCTCGAGTGCCTCCGTCATTTGGCATGGGATTCCTTCCCACGAGCCTAGAACCCACGCCCCGTGGCATGGGCTTCCATGGAGCCGCGACTGCCCTCATGTGGCATGGGCTTCCAGCCCATGGACGCGATTTGCCTTTGAATTTGCGGGCCCATCACGCTGTCATACCGACCGTAACCGCCTTCGCAAACCCGCCGGGCAACCCGCAATTCATTCAAAAAACATGTCCAACGTCGTAAGCATCCATCCCTATTTCCAAGTCCGTGCCGGCAATCTGGAAGCGGCCAAAGCCTTGCTACCGAGATTCATCGAGCGGACGTCCACCGAACCGCTCTGCCTGCAGTACGACTTCACGATCAACGATCACCAAGTGTTCTGTCGGGAATCCTATGCAGGAGCCGAAGGCGCCTTGGCGCACCTTGCCAATGTACAAGAGATCCTGGCCGAGATGTTAGCCCTCAGCGAACTGGTGCGGTTGGAAATCCACGGTCCGGCTGCCGAATTGGACCCGCTGCGCGGCCCGTTGGCGGCCCTCAACCCTGCATGGTTCACCTACGAGTGCGGCCTCCCACGCTGAGCGCACCCGCCCCGTGGCATGGGCTTCCAGCCCATGAATTCGAGCGGCCCCGCATCCTGTCTGTCGGCCTCGGGGACAAATTCTAGCTCAGATTAAACGCTGGGACGTTGGATACTCGCAAACTGGCCCACGGTGAAATCGCGAGCAAGTCCACTCACGCCGGGCTGCCGTGGCTGCGTTTTCTGCGCCAACAACTCGGCGAGCGGGTGCATTTCTGGCCGTTTGATGGCTGGGAGCCGTCGGCCGCCCGCTCCGTCATCGCCGAAGTCTATCCTGCGCTGTGGAGCCGCCCATTCCCCACTGACGGCCGCAACGCCCACCAGCACGACGCCTACTCGGTTGCCCGCTGGATGCGGGAGAAGGATGCCGCCAATGAGTTGCGAATGTACTTCTCCCCCGACCTTACCGCGTCTGAGCGCACCTTGACCAGCCTCGAAGGCTGGATTCTCGGACTCCCCTGACGGCCTCCGGGATATCCTCAGCCAAAAGAGTGCGCCTTGGCGACTTTGCGTGAAATCCGGCATTGGCCGTGAGGTTCTAGCCGTTCGACTTTGGAAAAGGCGCCCCCGGGTTGAAGGACGCAATGGAAATGGTTCCTTGCCGGAATGGTCCTCTCATGCCAAATAGTGCCCGTGCCCGTATCCTGCGGGCGACCAGTCGCACAGTCACGCCGGTATAGCTCAGTTGGTAGAGCAGCTGATTTGTAATCAGCAGGTCGTCGGTTCGAACCCGTCTGCCGGCTTACTATCGCAAGCTGCTCTGAGAGAGGGGCTTCTGGAGTAGAGCGCTCCGCCTCGCAGACGCTTAATTTTTTTTGGCTTGGACACTTCTTGGACACTTCTCCGGTTGTTGCCGTGTTCTGAACTGAGCTCAACAGCCAGTAAACCGTCCGGATTGTGCCCTGGCCATCCTGAGAAGCCGCCCCGTCTTACCGCCTTCGAGGGAGGTTTCCGAAGTCGCTCTACTTGC
>JAYVTN010000003.1:0-5044 GCA_043788785.1 Spartobacteria bacterium
CGCCATCGACCATCAGTTCAAGATGGCTGAAGCCATGGAGCAGGCCTGCATCGCGCTCAGGAACCGACTCAGCGGCGTGGCTTCTTGAGGAAATAGAGCACCTTTCCCCTCCTGAGCGCGCGGATCTCGCTGACCGCCTCGTCGAAAGCCTCTTACACGATGTTTCCCCTGAGATCGAGCGTGCCCAACTTGTTGAGGTGCAGCGTCGCATCGCTCAAGTCGAGTCTGGTGAGGTTTCCTTGATTGCCGGGGACGAAGCCCTCGCTCGAGTCCGCGCCTTGGCCGAGGCTTCCGTCCGAGGCCGCTGATGGTGCTCTACAGCCTCCTGAACGCTCGCGAGTGGTCGAACAGCCCGGTATCCGCCGATTACCGGGGGCGTGTTCGCCAAGGCACCACGTACTAAGGAGCCAGGGTTCGAACTTGCATCTCCACCCGGCATCTGCCCCTCGCAGAGGCGGGTGTTGTCGGTTCGCCTCTGCTTGCCACGCAGCAGTGTGGACCGTAGCCTGATCTGAGGATGCCACCCACCTCAACCAACACTGAATTTCGGCGTCCTGTGACGGCCTCGCAGTCCCGATGATCAAGCGCTGGCTGGGTACTTTGGACTTCCAACGCGGCTTGGCGCTCCAGGAAGAGGTTGTCGCCCGCAAACTGGCGGATCCGACGGTCCCGGACGAGCTGCTGCTTCTGGAGCATGAGCCCGTCTACACCATTGGCCGGAACCCAGACCAAAGCAGCTTGGGAGAAGCCCTGAAACTGCCGCATCCCGTCGTGCAGATCAACCGCGGCGGGCAGGCGACCTTCCACGGCCCTGGGCAGCTGGTAGGGTATCCGATTTTGGATTTGCGGGTCCGCGGGCAGGATCTTCACCGCTATTTGAGGGCCTTGGAGGAAGTGGTCATCCGAGGCATGGCCGCGTTCGGAGTGGAAGGCGTCCGGCGCGAGGGGTTGACCGGCGTATGGGTGGGGCCCCGGAAAATTGCCTCGATCGGGGTCGGGGTGCGTCGATGGATCAGTATGCACGGATTCGCGCTCAATGTGTGTGGGGACCTGGCAGGCTTCGACCACATCACCCCGTGCGGGATCGCCGGGGTCGGCATGACCAGCCTGGAGCGCGAGTCGGGTCAAAGGGTGAGCGTGGAAGCCATGGCGGCGGTGATTTCCGAGCTTTTCGAGCTCGAGCTCCAGGCCTCGATGACGCAGGGGTCCCTCTAAGCCCCGCGGCCGAATAAACGGGGAAGGCTCCCCGGCTTTTCTGAACGCCTTCACAAAGGGACCAAAAGGACGAAAGGGACCAAAAGGACTCACTTCGGAGGACGAGGATTGTGGGCGGCGTCCCTTTCTGGGGTCCGGTCCATAGACGGGTAGCGCTCGTTTCCGGGTTCCCGCAGTCAGATACTGCCCTCCAAAAAAAATGTCGCATTGGCAACCGGCCCGAGCGGGGCTAGATTCCCGCCATGACATCGTTCGAGCAGGCTCGTCGATTGATTGCCTCGCATGTGGCGCCGTTGGCCAGTGTCGCTTCCGCTTTGGAACACGCTCGCGAGCGTATCTTGCGCCAGGAGATCGTGGCTTCTGAAGATTCCCCGGGATTTAATTGTGCCTCCGTAGATGGGTATGCGGTAGGGCTAGGGGATGGCTCGGCCGAGTTCCATATTGTCGCCGAGGTGCGCTCGGGGGAGATGCCGACGTTCAGTATTTGCCTGGGGCAATGTGCCCGGGTGTATGCGGGATCCGCGTTGCCTGACGGAGCGACACAAGTCTTGAGGCAAGATCAGGTGCGTCGGGACGGGCAATCCATCTTCCCTCTGGAGCGGAATGCGATCAGTCATGTGCGCCGCCGGGGAGAAGATATCCGGGGCGGGGATTGGCTGCTCCATTCCGGGCGTCGTCTGCACGCGGCCGAGTTGGCGCTATTAGCGCAATTGGGGGTCACCCGGTTGAGCGTGTCGCCATCGCCTCGGGCTATCCATCTGGTGACTGGGGACGAACTGGTGGAGCCGCAGCAGCAGCCTGGGGCTGGCCAAGTCCGGGATTCCAATTCGATCCTGGTCTCGGGCTTGCTCGCCGAAGCCGGAGCCCAACTGGTGGCCCAGCGCCTGTGTGGGGATCAGCTCGCCTCGGTGATGCGGACCGCCAGCGCGCTGCCCGATGATAGTTGGGATTTGTTGCTCATTTCCGGGGGCGCTGACCGGGGGGACTCCAATTTCGGCCAGGAGGCTCTGGGTAAACTCGGGTTCGATATCCATTTCCAAGGGGTGGAGATACGTCCGGGCAAAGCTCTGGTTTTTGGGACGCGGGGGCGCCAGTGCGGATTTGTGATCCCGGGCAACCCGGTATCGCATTTAGTGGCCTTCCATACGGCGGTGCGCTTGTCGTTGGAGTGCATGGAAGGAGCCGAGCCGACCTGGCCAATGGTGGAGGTCGAGTTGGAAGAGGAGCTGCCCGAGAGCACGGATGAGCAGGAAACCTATTGGCCTGCGCAGGCGCATGCTTCCAATGGTCGTATGGTGGTGCGCCCCTTGGCCTGCCACAGTGCGGGCGACCTCTGTGCGGTGGTGTCGGCCAACGCTCTGCTGCGGGTGTTGCCAGGAGCCAAAAGCGTTCCCAAAGGCGAGCGAGCCGACTGCCTGCTTCTACGGATCGAGTAACGTACAGAACACTAGTTCCGCTTTTGCATGGCTTGGGTAAACCAATCGTTGCCACTGGCTGGGGCTTGGGGTTTAGCGCCCCCGGCAAAGCGTTGCACGTCTCGGGAGCCGGCTTCGTTCTTGGGATCGGTGCGTGCTTGGAGCTCCGGGTTCGTCTTCATCGAGAGTGCAATCCGTTTGCGGGGCATATCGACCTCGACCACCGTCACCATGACTTTCTGGGAGACCTTCACCACGTCGGCCGCGTTTTTGACGAACTGATCCGAGAGCTGGCTGACATGAACCAACCCATCCTGATGGACCCCGATGTCCACAAACGCGCCAAACGCGGCCACATTGGTCACGATCCCGGGCAGTTTCATGCCAGGCTTGAGATCCTGCATGTTCTGGACGCCCTCGTTGAAAGCGAACGCCTCGAATTGTTGACGAGGATCGCGACCCGGCTTGGCGAGCTCGCTCACGATGTCTTTGAGGGTCGGAAGCCCCACCTCGGGCGTCACATATTTCTGCGGACTGAGCTTGGAGCGTTTGGCCGAATCCTTGAGCAATTCCAGCACGGAGCAGCCCACATCGGCGGCAATCCGGTCCACCAGTTCGTAGCGTTCGGGATGGACGGCGCTCCCGTCGAGCGCATGTTCGCCCCCGCGGATCCGTAGGAACCCGGCGGCCTGTTCGTATGCCTTGGGCCCGAGACCCGGGACTTTGAGCAATTCCTGGCGCGACTTGAAGGGGCCGTTCTCATCCCGGTGTGCCACGATGTTGCCCGCAGTCCGCGCGTTCAAGCCAGACACATAGCTGAGCAGTTGTTTGCTGGCCGTGTTGAGCTCCACACCCACGCCGTTGACGCAGCTCATGACCACATCATCCAAGGTGCGCTTCAAAGCGTTCTGGTCGACGTCATGCTGGTATTGGCCTACCCCGATGGACTTGGGATCCAACTTGACCAGTTCCGCCAAGGGATCCATCAGGCGGCGCCCAATGGATACCGCTCCGCGCACCGTGAGGTCATGGTTGGGAAACTCTTCGCGGGCTACTTCGCTGGCCGAGTAGATGGAGGCGCCGCTTTCATTGACTGTCACAATGAGAATGGAGGCCGGCAACCCGAGCTTGCGTATAAAACTTTCCGTTTCGCGTCCGCCCGTCCCGTTGCCAATGGCGATGGCCTCGATCTCGAATTTCTTGACGACCGCCTTGATGATCTCGGCTGCTTCGGCTGCGCTCCGGGCACCCTGTTCTGGATAGATCACATCGTTGCCGAGCAGTTTGCCTTGCCGGTCGAGGACGACCACTTTGCAGCCCGTCCGAAACCCTGGATCGATCGCCAACATGTTCTTTTGTCCCAACGGGGAGGCCAGGAGCAGTTCGCGCAGGTTATCGGCAAAGACCCGGATGGCTTCCTCGTCAGCGCGCTTTTTAAAGGCGATGCGCGCTTCGCCTTCCATGGCAAAGCCCAGGAGGCGTTTGTAGCAGTCCGTGACAGCCGCTTTGACTTCCAAGGCCGCTGCCGACTTACCGCGGACGAAAAGGTTCTCCAAAATCGCCACCGCATCTTCCTCGGGAGGGGTGAGCCGGGAAAAGAGGAATCCCTCGTTTTCGCCCCGGCGGATCGCCAAAATGCGGTGGGACGGAGCCACGGCGGCGGGCTCGCTCCAGTCGAAGTAATCCTTGAACTTGGAGCCTTCCTCTTCCTTGCCGGAAACGACCTTGGATTTGATCACGCCTTTGGCCAGATAGAGCTCGCGCATCTTAGCCCGGGCGGTGGCATCGTCGCTGATCCGTTCGGCAAGGATGTCCCGGGCGCCGGCCAATGCTTCGGCCACCGTGGTGACTTCCTTGGCGGGATCCACGTACTTGGCGGCTTCCGCTTTGGGATCCAGCAAAGGGTCCTGCGCCCATAGCAGGTCTGATAGGGGCTCCAAGCCGCGTTCCCTCGCAATGATTGCCCGGGTCCGCTTCTTGGGCCGGAAGGGCTGATAAATATCTTCGAGCGCCGTGACGGTCTCGGCTGCCTGGATTTTCCCGATGAGCTCCGGGGTCAGCAGTTTGCGTTCGGTTAAGGAGGCCACGATGGAATCCCGGCGTTTGTCGAGTTCGCCCAATTGCTCGAGCCGGTCCCGGATGGCCGCGATCTGGACCTCATCGAGTTCGCCGGTCTTTTCTTTGCGATACCGGGCGATGAAAGGCACCGTGGCGCCTTCTTCGAGAAGGATCGCTGTGGCGGCCACTTGGCGGGTCTGGAGCTTGAGCTCTTGGGTGATCTTGAGAACGTGTTTTTCGAGCATGGAAACAGGGATGAGAAAAAATGCCGGCGGCGGGACTCGAACCCGCACGGGGCTTTCGCCCCAGCAGATTTTAAGTCTGCTGTGTCTGCCTTTTCACCACGCCGCCGGGCG
>JAYVTN010000004.1:0-10886 GCA_043788785.1 Spartobacteria bacterium
GCCAGCGATAACTATTCCGGGATCTGCCCCGAAGCCTGGCAGGCCATGGAGGAGGCCAATAGCGCTCATTCGCCCTCTTATGGCGACGACCCCTGGACCCAACGCGCCTCCGATCTTCTCCGGGATGTCTTCGAGACCGATTGCGACGTCTTCTTCGTATTCAACGGGACCGCCGCCAACTCCCTGGCTCTGGCTTCCTGCTGCCAAAGCTTCCATAGCATTCTCTGCCACGAATTGGCACACGTTGAGACCGACGAGTGCGGGGCTCCGGAATATTTCTCCAATGGCACCAAAATGCTCCTTCTGCCCGGCGAGAACGGGAAAATCGCTCCCCAGAGCATCGGGCAAACCGTTCGTAAACGCTCGGACATCCACTTCCCCAAACCCCGTGCGGTGAGCCTCACCCAAGCCACGGAGCTGGGGACCCTTTACACAATTGAAGAGCTCGACTTGATCCGGTCTGAAGCGCTGGCCAACGATCTGCGCCTCCATATGGACGGTGCCCGCTTCGCCAATGCGGTAGCTGCCCTAGGGGTGGCGCCCAAGGAATTGACCTGGCAGCGGGGCATCGATGTGCTCTGCTTTGGGGGCACCAAGAACGGCATGGCCATCGGGGAAGCTGTCGTTTTTTTCAACCGCACCATGGCACGCGAATTTGAATTCCGGTGCAAACAAGCCGGACAACTGGCTTCCAAGATGCGGTTCCTGAGCGCCCCGTGGGTGGGCTTGCTTAAGGACGGCGCCTGGATACGGCACGCCACCCACGCCAACGCCATGGCGGCCCTTCTCGAGCAACGGCTGCGAGCGTTCCCAGAACTCCAGATCCTTTTCCCGCGCCAAGCCAATGCTGTCTTTGTGGAAATCCCGCTTCCCGCCATTGCCGCTCTCCACGCCAATGGCTGGCTGTTCTATACATTCATCGGGGCCGGGGGGTGTCGGCTCATGTGCACTTGGGACACCCAACCGGCCGATATCGACGCTTTCGTGACAGACTTGGCTATCGCGCTCGCTCCCCGTTGAGAGCCTCGCATGGGCTTCCATCTCCGGATAAAACACCCCTCGCCAGCCTGCGTAAGTCCAACCCGAAATCCCGATCCGATACATAGGCGTACCTCTCCTCTATCGGATCCCGCCCAAGACCCGCGTGGCTGTCAGCCTCCGGGAACTCCGGCCCAAACACCATGGCAGACCTGCCCTTAAATGACCCCGCCCGGCGCTATGCCGGATGGCGCGGCTCCCAACCTTGTCTGCACGAGGGCGTGCTGCTCGAAGTGCCTCCTTCTTTCAATGAACACCAACTCCAGGCCCATTGGTTTGCCGGGGATTTCGGCCGGGATTTCACCACCGTCGATGGTTCTCCCGTCCACATCATCCAATTCGGCGTTTGGAACCAGGAAGCCGGGCCCGATTTCATCGAAGCGGCCATTTCCCTCGATGGCGGCCCGCCCTTGCGTGGCCCAATCGAGCTTGATCCCGATGCGCGCGACTGGGAACGCCATGGCCATGCGATCAACCCCGATTATGACACGGTCCTTCTCCATGTCTTCACCCGGGCTCCCCAGAGCGAGTTCTTCTCCCGCACTTGTTCCCACCGCAACGTGCCCCAAGTCCTGCTCGACCCCGGCTCGCTTCTCTCCCATATCCCCAACCCTGTTCCCGTGGCCAAACTGGGCCGGTGCATGGCCCACCTCCAGGCATTGTCCCCGGAAAGATTACGGGAAATCCTTCTCGCTGCCGCCCAGTTCCGACTTCGTCGCAAAGCGGCGGCCCTCATCCGCTTGGGCGAGCTTCACGGTCCGGAGGAAGCCCTTTTCCAAGCCATTGCAACAGCCCTCGGCTACAAGAACAACAAACTGCCTTTCACCCTCCTCGCCCAACGCCTGCCTCTGCGGCTTCTGCTCCGCGAAAAGGCTGTGTTGGAGGGAATCCTCTTTGGCGTCAGCGGATTCCTTTCGGGTACCCTTCAAGAGGGCACGCCGACCTCGACCCGCACCTATCTACGCCAACTTTGGGAGCAATGGTGGCCTCACCGGGCCCGGTTTGAATGCATGGCCATCGCCCCCGGCCTATGGAGCACCAACGGCCAACGACCCCTCAACCACCCCCAAAGGCGTTTGGCAGCGTTGGCTGAAGTCGTACGCCATTGGCCGCGGATCCGGAAATTGATCCAAACCGGCCACCCGACTCAATTTGCCACCCTCCTGGCCGATCTAGGAAACCCGTTCTGGGAACATCATTTCACCTTCGATTCCAAGCCGACCCTCAAGCCAATGGCCCTCATCGGCCAATCCCGGATTACAGAGTTGCTGGCCAATGTCTTTTATCCGCTGGCCGTCACGGCTGACCCCCACTGCTGGAACGAGTATCTGCGGTTACCGGCCGTCCTCACCAATCGGCGCTTGGAGACAGCCGCGATCCGCTTCTTTGGAGGCAGCCTCCAAGGCAATGCCCTACTCAAGACTGCCGCGATCCAGCAGGGCCTCCTTCAGCTCTATGAGGACTTCTGTATGCAAGACGCCAGCGATTGCATGCACTGCCCGTTCCCAGAGCAGCTCGCCACCTGGTAAGCGAAGCAAGGATGACGTATGAAGGTTGAAGGGGTGCTTCACTCATTCCCCCCCTGCACCCGCAGGGATGAAGCGTCGCCAGTCCCAGCCTCCAATCCTAAGAATCCCGGTAATCCTGTCAAAGACTCCGGACGCATGCCTCTCGCTCAATGGGCTTCCGGCGAATGACGAGCGCCAAGGGCGATGCGGCGATGGGGCCGCGGCTCATTTCGTCATTCGTCATTCAGCTGGCCAGGAAGCGCTCAAGCCCGCCGCCGAGCAATCCGTGCACATCGCGCTCGATTTCCGCGCGAGTCGGCTCCCAACCCGTGGCGGCAAGGTCTTCATATTTGCCAGCCAACACCTTGGCCAAGATCGGACGCGAATGCGCCCATTTATAGATCAACTGATCGAGCACCCGGCAGTCGCTGTGCTGGGGCGTCATGCTTAATCCAATGAGCTCCACACGCATCCGGGTAATCTCCTCGATGATCGAAGGATTGTTCATGAACCACCAGCATCCGAACACATGCAAGTTGCGGAATTTGCGGGCGGCCACGCAGAGCGCATGCTGATTTTCACGGGCCAGCATCGTGCACAGAAACTTGTTCCCGGGAAACGCCGCACAGAGCCGTTCGATAGCACTGACATCCCCCAGCCCGAAGCTGTCCCCGGCCAAACCCAAGTGCGGGTTCACGTTCCGGCGCACCCCCATCATCAAGGCAAAGGCTTGGTTGTACTCCTGCCCGTGCGGCATGATCGCATGCTCGATCAGTTTGGCCGTCACCGAGTTCTCCGGGAACTGGAACTCGGGCGTCAACGACACCATACAATACTGGGAGTGGATCTTGCGGGTCCAATCAGCCAAGAACCGGCGCACTTCCGCGAACGTTTTCCCGGAGCAATCGGCGCTGACCTCGTAGCCCCAGCCACGCAGCTTGGGCACGCTGTTTTCCCAGTCCAAAAGCAGCGGATCAATTCGCAGCGCTGCCGTAAAACGCGAATCCCGGGCAAATCCGCGCTCCCACATGGGCCGTTCCTGCTCGTTAAAGGGCGAATTGGTCATGCACACCTTGCGCACATTGGCCAATTCCATGGATTTGGTGACGAAATCCTCCACCTTCCACTGGCGGTAATGCTGGCGGAGCGCTGGCAGATCCCGCTTTTTGACATCCATCCCCAGCCGGTTGAGGGTCGTCAAAACGCCGCGGCACGCCTCGGAAATCGGCGAATTCTCGATAAAGAGCGCCTCCCAGATCGCATCCGCCTGCTGGCATTTGGGAAGGGCCCAGAACTTCTCGTAAGGCAGCGCAAAGGAACGGAACCCCTCCGCCACCAGGTAATGATAGGTGAGTAGCTCGTCGATGCCCCATAGCAGCAATTCGCCGAATGCCGGATCGTACAGGTGGGTGTGGATATCGTAAACCGGGGTTTGGTTGACCACCTCGGTTACCAGAGCGCTAAGGGGGCCAGCAGTCGCAGTTGTCATGAGATCGGCACTTCTAGTCGCCGCCTCCCGAAGCCAGAAGTCAAAAGTTCCAGTATCATCCCCCCTCGCCAGAGTATTGGCATGGGCGGCGCATCTAGATCTCCCCTCCCTACTCTCCCTACTCTCCCTTGTCACCCGAGCCGACCCGCCGTTTCCAAGGCCGCACGGCACATGCACAACAACATGCCCAACCAAATCGGGGCTGACACGGTTTTGGCTTTCGCCTTTTAACTTCCCCCTCTTACCTTCCGGCCCCGCCGAATGCTCCCTTCCTTCCTGACCACCCTGCTGTTTTCGCTCTCCGTAATTTTCGCGGCGCGTTCGGCCCGGATACTGGGGCCTGCCCGGGCCAATCTGGGGAGGATCCTCTTGGCCACTGTACTGCTAAGCCTTTGGGCACACCGTTTTGGGGGGGGCCTTGGCGGGCCCTCCTTCCCGTGGTTTTTGCTTAGCGGCATCGTTGGGTTCGGGCTCGGAGACCTCGCTCTCTTCGGCGCGTTGCCCCGCATCGGGCCACGGTTGGCGATCCTGCTCACCCAATGTTTGGCCGCTCCGATCGCCGCGCTCACCGAATGGACGTGGCTGGGAACACGGCTGGGAGCACGGGACATCGCCTGTGCCGCTGTGATCCTGGCAGGCGTCGCCCTCGCACTGGCCCCAGACCGCAGTCTTCGGGGCGACCGCAAGGTATTCTGGATCGGCTGCTTATACGGTTTGGGCTCCGCTTTGGGCCAAGCCTTCGGCGCCGTCCTCAGTCGCAAAGCCAATGCCGTTGCATTGAGCGCCGCGTGGCCCATTGATGGTGGCACGGCCGCTTACCAGCGGATCCTCGGAGGCGTCGTCGTCACGGCCCTGGCTTTCTGCTTCCTAAAGAAATACCGGACCCAACCCCAACCCGGCACTTTGGGCGTGCCAAAACGGGGTTGGCCGATGGTGGTTGCCAATGCGCTTGCAGGGCCCACGCTTGGGGTCGGTTGCTATCAATGGGCGCTCAAATCGACCCCGAGCGGCATCGTGCTTCCCATCGTGGCCACCTCGCCTCTGGTAACGCTGGTTTTGGCCCACTTCATGGATGGCGAACGGGCCACGCGCCGTGCCATCCTGGGCGGCTTGGTTGCTGTGGCCGGCGCGGTCGGGCTGGCTCTTTGAATGCCGGCTGCCATCGCCCTGGAGAATTCCGGGTGGGTCTTCACGGGCGCTATTCGGGGGCAATGCCGGGACCTGTACACGGCCGGGACGGGATTTCCGGAAGGGGGTTTCTCGCTGGGGAATAAGCAGGAATGCTGCCCGTTAGGCGCTGCGCTTCGGGTATAAAGTGTCGAAATGCTGCTTCCCGGGTGTCCGTTCTCCCGGTCGGCCTTTGCCGGGAACATTGCTGCCGAAACCGTTGCCATTCCAAGGGGGATTAAGTCCCTGGATCAGCGTTTCTTCCGCGAATAGGACATTCCAATTCTCTGGAATTTCCACGAACCGACAAACGATCTGTTCCACCGACAACCCTTTCCGCCCGTAGATCTTTGTATGGTTAGGTCCTGCGGGTACGGCCAGCGATCAGATTCATCTATCGAAGAGGTCGGCTTGACAGGTCTGGCTGGTTTTGGAGGCATATTCGTAAGGTGCGTAATCCAGCTGTGTGGGGCAATCCGAGACCGATCTTCTGCTTGCGCAGCCCTCTGGAACCTCTGAATCTAAGACCAATGAAATGTCTCGAACTCTTCACTGTCGCCGGCGGCCTCGCCATGGGCATTGGCTCAGCAGGTTTCCAGCACGCTGGTGTCGTAGAGTTTGACCACGATTCGTGTGAAACCATGCGTTTTAACGGGGGCGCGGATGGCCCATTGAGCAATTGGCCGATCCGGGAATGCGATGTCCGCGAAATAGAAGATTTTGGAGCAGCATACCCAGGAGTGGATCTGGTGGCGGGAGGCCCTCCTTGCCAGCCCTTTTCGCTTGGCGGAAAGGCCCGGGGATCCGCCGACCCGAGAGATATGTTCCCCGAGGCCGTTCGGGCGGTTCGGCAAACCCATCCGGCGGCTTTCATATTCGAAAACGTCAAGGGGTTGCTCTGGCGCAGTTTTGCCTCGTACCTGGAGTACGTTTATCTCCAGATGACTTACCCCACGGTGACTCGTAAAAACAATGAGTCAGCCGACGACCACAAGGAACGCTTGGAGCGCGTCCATACCCAGGGGCGCGGCCCTTCGCTGCGCTACAAGGTGGTTTTTGGCTTGGTCAACGCCGCGAATTACGGTGTCCCTCAGACGATCATGGAGAAGGGGTACGGGAGCGCGTTGGCGCTCCCGATCTGGGTCCCAGCTCCAAGGTTTTACCGCTTCCAGAGCGTCCAATGAACCGACTGGCAGCCATACTTTGCGCTCTTGTCCTCCTTTCTCCCATCTCCAGCAGCCAAGACGCTGTTGCCACTGAGTTCTTCCACGCAGCTTTGGATCCCTACGGCGAGTGGATCTTAACGGGGCAGTACGGGTATTGTTGGCACCCCACCCAAGTGGCTGACCGGCTCCTGGATCGACGCTTCCTGTGACATCGGTCCCGGCTCAGCGACTTTGCCCTCCCTCCCCAAAGCTAACGCTTCAATTTTGATGACAACCCGGAATGTCACCAACATCGTCCTCCGGGACGGCATCATCTCTGCAGGGGGGCCGGAGTATGAAATGAGCCTGCGCGAGAGTTTTCATCCAATTCGGCGTTTGACCAGCGTTTGACCATTGTCCACCAGCAAGTTGCGCCCACCGTGAACTCCCTCCCTCCCGGCAGTCTGCTGGATCGGATCCGAGGAGATGAGCTTCGGTATTTATCCTGACGATACCGGGCGGGTTTTCGAGCCCTCGCGCCTGTATATATCAGAGTGCAAGCCGAGGCAAAAGCGCCCCTTAGCCTCCCTGGCACAGGCCCCGGACGGGTGGATCAATCCTGGCGACCAGCGGGCTTCCGACGGGCGCACGCCTGCGGTCGAGGGGCTTGCAGCCCATGCCACCTCGGGATGCCCATCCACGCGCTACGATCCCGCGTCGATAAATACATCGACCTGCTGGCCCACATATACCGGAGTCTCCGGGTGTTGGAAGTGGAAGATGATCTGGAGCACCCGCGTGTCCACCCGCTCCGCGCTTTCGCCCGTCAACGAGCGTTTGGGCACGATATAAGGCTCAATCCTCACAAATTTCAGCGCAATCGGGTTTGCGCGCTGGCCCTTGAGGAATGCAACCGCCGCGCAATCCGGACGCACCCGGGATGCATTGTCTTCATCAACGTCCGCGCGCAACTGGAGGGTCCCGATCTGGCCCAGCAGTATCATGGGCTCGCTACTGCCCAATGCCGCATATTCGCCCGCTCGAATGTTCAACTGCAGGATCGTTCCGTCCCTGGGCGCCTTGGTCGTCAGGAGATCGAGTTGCACCCGCGCCCGGGAAGCCTCGGCCTCTGCGCTCTCCAATTCCGCGCGGGCACTCTCCAAGCGCATCTGGGCGGCTTTCACGGCAAACTGCGCGCGCTGGAGCTCGTCCTCGCTCGAGACCTTCCGCTGGGCTAACCGCCCAACGCGTTCGGCTTGGTCCTTGCGGTCCGCCGCATCGACTTCTGCGACCCGGATCTGAGCTTTCAATCTCCCCACCTGCGCTTCTTGACTGGCGACCTTTGCTTTGGCATCGCGCGGGTCTTGCTCGATCAGAGCGTCCCCTCCTGTGACCCGATCGCCTACTTTGACCAAGACCCGGCTGACCAACCCGGCATTGGCAGGCGCAATCCGAACATTCTCCTGTAAACTCTCCACGATCCCACGCGCACCGATGGATTCGGCAAAGGGTGCCTGATTGGGCTCCTTCAAAGGTGGCGCGGCGGGCGCTTGCGTACGAAGCTTCTGCACCAGAAGTACCGCTGCAATCACCCCTACTATGGCCAGATATAACGACGGACGCTTGATCATGAATTGAATTCCATTCGCCCCGGAGTAATCCTGCCCATCTCCCTTGCAGAGGACGCACCCGTGGCTCGGGCTATTGGGCGCAGGATCAGGCTCCGGGTCAAGCCCACCCACGTCAGCTTCCCCCCCCGCTGGCCAACGGAGCCGACCGTTGGACCTCAGCCAACGCAAACAAACCTGACCCAACGGCCCCCACCTGACAAGGTGCCGGACACTTAGTGCTCCGACCCCCGAGCAACCCGGTCCGGTCGGTCCCCCTTGCCCCAGCAACAAACCGCAGCCGCCCCAGCAAATCCGCCCCGGAGGCGGCGGCGGAGTGCGCCTGAAGGCGGAGGTGCCCTTAGTAAGCCGGCAGGGGGGCCGGCAGGGGGTTTGTTGGCCCGAAAGGCAATTCAACGGAAAGAGCCGACGGGCTGTTCCCCAGCCGAGCACGGCCCGCTGACCTCTCTCCCCGCACCCTCCGGGGCGGTTTTCCTCGCTCAATCCAGCCCCGGGTTGAACCCCCGGGGCTAATTCCGGGGCTAATTCCCACGACCCCTCCGGGGGCGCAGAAGCAGTTCTCGCATGTCGGCGGAGGCTTATGTTGGGCGTTGAAAGGCAGCCCTCGCCCCCGCTGATGAGGTGCTCTGTCCCTTGTGCCTGTCCCTTGTGCTTGGGATCGTTCCCTTGTGCCTGCGATTGGCACGGCTAAGATTAGCCCTGATCGGCTCGCGCGGGCCACGCGCCCGCCGGTTCCGACGTCGGTTGCCAATCAGCCCCGCCAACTGCCCACTCCCCCGCCACCAGTTGCAAATGCAGGAGCCGGAGAAGGATGTTAATGGATCCTGCAAACTGGCAAGTGGTACAACCCGTCAAATCTTGCCACCTTACGTCGCTGAGCGCCCCAAGTGCCTCCCGAGATGACCCCCGCCACCACTCCAAGATCGATCTATGCTGCGTCCGGAGTTTTTGCCGGGACGATATTCGTGGGCTCCTTTTGGCGTTGGTGGAGTTTTCAATACGCGACCTTCGATCTGGCATTTTATGTCCAATCCCTATGGCTGGCGTTGCGCTGCCAATGGCACGGATCGCTTCTGGATGTCCCGCTTCTAGGCAATCATGCAGAACCCATCGTCTACTTGGCACTTCCGCTTTTTGGGCTCTGCCCGCATCCGATGCTTCTGGTGGCCTTGCAAACCTTTGCTCTAGCCAGCATGCCCGTGAGCGCCTGGCGCATCTGCCAGCGCCTCGGGCTGGACTCGCGCTCCTCGGTTCTTCTGGCCATCGCTGTCGTCCTGACCCCGGCCGCCGGATTTGTGGGTCTCCATGAATTCCATCCCGAAGCCTTCGCGGCGCCCTTGGTGCTGTTGATGGTGGATGCGCGCTTGGCCAAGCGCTACGGCCTTTTTCTGGCTTGGGCGGTGGCTTTGATCGCCTCCAAAGAGAATCTAGCCCTGCTGATGATTGCATTTTGCCTGGTGCATGCGCTGGAGGGACTGAAACCGGCCACCTCGAAAAGCCAACCCGGCCGACCCGCCTACCGCGAGATACTGCTCTGGTCTGGGCTTCCCGGCCTCATCGCGCTTGTTTGGCTAACCATTTACGCCAGATGGATAAGCCCCTCCCTCAATGGAGGCGCGGTCGATTTCCTGGAGCTCTATTCCCATCTCGGCCGGTCCGGATCCGAAATCCTTTCAGGCTTTTTCCTGCACCCACAGGTTGTTCTTTCCGCCCTGGCCCAAGGCCTGGTTGGGGGCAACTTGGTCTGGGGCTTGGCTTTGCCTTTCCTGGGCTTCTCGCTCCTTCGTCCCAAGTGGCTGCTTATCGGGCTGCCTTTGATTTTCCAACACCTGCTCTCTTGGCGTGCTTCAGAATGGTCCTTGCGCTTCCATTACGCGGCGCCGCTCATCCCGCTCTTCTGGGTAGCGTGTGCGGAAGCCCTCGCCCGGATCCGGCATCCAAAGGGTGCTGCTTATGGCGTCCTAGGGGCGTGTATTTGCTGCCAGATCTGGTTCGGGCCAGTTCGGGATCTGGCCCATGATATTGCCGAAGCGCCCCATAAGTTTCGGGAGCACTCCTGGAAGATGCCGCAACTGAGCACCATTCCGGAGAGTGCCAGTGTCACTGCCGGTATTCCCTACCTTTCCCATCTCGCAACCCGGCCCAATCTATACTCGCTCCACCATACCCTTAAGGGGCTTAAAACCCTGAGTCGGGCCACTTACTCCCCGCCTGCCTCGGATTTTGTGCTCATCGACTATGAGGATGCGTCGACCTTCAACCAACCGGCGGGCTACTACCATCCCACGATGCATACCAGCGAGGGGAACATCGTGGCTTCGAGCGATCTCCTATTGAACCGGTTCTTGAGCCAAGCCCCGCGCCACCATCTCTCAGCCAATGCCCTCGCGCTTTACTCGCCACCACGCGAGAGACCTGCATCAACCACCTCGTCTCAAGGGGTCGAGATCGCTCCCCAGCTCCAGCTCATGGAGCTCAAATCCGGGGAAATCCCGGCATCCGGATCACTGGTGTTCGACTTGCGCTGGCAGGTCGCCGCGCAACGGGAATCCTTTGTTTGGGCCGATCTCGTTCTCACGGGTCAGCGGGGGCGCTGGCAAATTGTCCTTGGTGCCTGCGCTTTAGAGGTTCGCTCGGGAGAAGCCACCGAGCAGTGGGTCGTCATCCTTCCGCCCGACTTGCCAGCCGGTCAGTACGCGCTTTCCCTGCTTTTTTACGAACGCATCCCAATTGGACGGCAGACCCGCGAACTGCCTTTGGGAGTGTCGAACCTCAGAGGCTCGGCGGGTAGCTAAAGCGGAAAGATAAACAGCACCCCGCCCCTGGGCGTGAGTCCTGACGCCGGAGCATTTTAGCCTTCCGCTATCAGCCTTTCCATCTTCCGCGGCGCTCCCAGTCCACTGGAATGCGC
>JAYVTN010000005.1:0-9099 GCA_043788785.1 Spartobacteria bacterium
CCACGGGCTGGTGGGTTCGCCCGGCTGGGGATTCTCACGCAAGTCGGTTAGCTCGAAGCGTTCGTTAACAAACACCGCGCCACCTTTGGAAACATCCTCGTTCTGTTTGACGCTCAAGAGCGCTTGCGCCTCGCCCAGTTGCACGAGCCTGCGGTAGTTCCCCGCATCCACAAGAATATCCCCGTAACTGAGGACAAACGGGTCTTCTCCTGCAAATTCCCGGGCCAGATCCACCACGCGCCCTGTCCCGTCCTGCACCTCTTGGGTCACGTATTCCACCGATACCCCGAAGCGTTCCCCTGTGCCGAAAAAATCCCGAATCACATCTTCGCGGTATCCGACCACAATCAAAAAATGGGTGACGCCGGCTTGGCTGAGGCCCTCAACGATGTGCTCGAGGATCGGCTTCCCGCGCACCTCGATCATTGGTTTGGGCAGGTCATTGGTCAATTCCCGCATCCGGGTTCCTCGGCCGGCGGCCAATAGGACCGCTTTCTGGACAGGCGTGTTCATAACCTTTAGTTTTTGAGCTCCGCAACGAACTCTGCCATGCGGCTCATGGCGATTTTAATTTGGTCCAAGCCAGTCGCATAGCTGCAGCGCACGAATCCCTCTCCGCTGGGGCCAAAAGCGGTGCCCGGCACGCAAGCGACTTGTTTCTTCTCCAGTAATTTGAGGGAAAACTCGCGGCTGGTCAGCCCGGTGCTGGTGATTCTGGGGAACACATAAAAGGCGCCGTGGGGCTTGAAGCATTCCAGGCCCAGATCGTTGAAGCTGCGCACAATGAAATTGCGCCGCAACTCGTACTCCTTTCGCATGCGGTCGACATCGGCCATCCCGTGCTCCAGGGCTTCGACGGCCGCGTCCTGAGCCATGGTATTAGCGCACAATATCGCGTACTGGTGAACCTTCATCATCGCTTCGGTCAGAATCGCCGGAGCGCAGGCGTACCCGATGCGGAATCCTGTCATGGCAAAAGCCTTGGAGAAGCCATGGAGGAACACCGTGCGATCGCGCATGCCGGGCAGGGCGGCAATGGAGGTGTGTTCTTGGCCGTCGTAGGTCAGTTCGCTGTAAATTTCGTCGGTGAGGACAATCAGGTCGTGTTCGACACAGAGCCTGGCAATTTTCTCCAACTCCGCCCGGGTCTGAGTCGCCCCCGTGGGATTGCAGGGAAAGTTGAGCATCAACACCTTCGAAGCGGGCGTGATCTTGGCGGCCAATGCTTGGGCTGTGAGCGTGAAATTCTCCTCCTCGCGCGTAGGCACGGCAACCGGCACGCCGTGGGCCAACAGGATGCTCGGACTGTAGGAGACGTAACAGGGCTCGTGGTAAAGGACTTCGTCGCCGGGATTGATGATCGCCCGCAGTGCCAGATCGATGCCCTCGGAGACGCCCACAGTGACAATGATCTCAGTCTTGGGATCATACCCGACGTGGAAGTGCCGGCCGACATACTCTGCAATCCGCTCGCGCAATACCGGCAAGCCAAGGTTGGAGGTGTATCCAGTGTGACCGCGTTCCAAACTGTAAATAGCCGCTTCCCGAATGTGCCAGGGCGTGTCGAAGTCCGGTTCGCCAATCCCAAGGGAAATGACTTCCTTCATCGACTGGACGATTTCAAAAAAATCGCGGATGCCCGAACGGGGCAGCGAGCGAACATGGTGTGCAAGATGGTGCTTGAGGATCATGGAGAGTGGGAAATTGAGGGGTGGCCTAGGGGGCAGTGCGGATCCGCATCCAGAACCCTGCATGGGCCAAACCTGGAAGCTCAGGGGGCTACAGCCAGTCTTTCCGGCCGGTCTTCCCGAAACAAGGCCACCCCGTTTTCCTTGTAGGCCTTCAAACGAAAGCGGGTCGCCGTGGATATGACCCCCTTGAACGTGCTTAGCTTTTCGGAGATGAAACTGGCGACCTCTTGGAGGGTGTCGCCCTCGACCACCACCAGCAGGTCGTATCCGCCGCTCATGAGGTAGCAGCTTTGGACTTCAGAAAACTTGGCAATCCGCGTGGCAAGCCGGTCGAATCCACCGCCACGTTCCGGCGTGATTTTTACCTCGATGCACGCGATGACCGCTTTGGACTGGGCCCGCTCGGGATCTACAACGGCTTGGTAGCCTAAAATGACGCCCTCCCTTTCCAGTGCCGCAATGTGTTCCGCCACGTCCGCCTCGCTCAAGTCCAGTTTCTTGGCAAGGTCTTCAACGGAAGCGCGCGCATTTTGGCGCAAGAGCGAAATCAAGAGGTCCATGGCAGTAGGTAAACGGACATTGAGCCTACACGGGGGCCGGTGGAAGGCGAGGCCGAATCCACCCTCCCGCAGAACGCGTCGACGGATCGGACGGATCGGACGGTTCGGACGGTTCGGACGGATCGGACGGATCGGTCCGGGAACCGCCCCCCGCAGCTCCAATAACTGGCAAATCCGCACTCCCGCCCGGCCCTCACCTCAGCAACCCTGATGCGGATTTGCGGTCTATTCCCACATTCGGCACTTGCGCCCGCTCGGGCCGTCGCGGTTTAGTGGGCGCTCCCAGGCCATGATGAAATACACCACTTTCCTGATCTTCGGCGCCCCCGGCAGCGGCAAGGGTACGCAAGGTAAAATCCTTGGGGCCATTCCCCGTTTTTTTCACTTCGCATGCGGCGATGTGTTCCGTGCCTTGGATACCCGCACTCCGCTGGGCCAAGCTTTCCTGGAGTATTCCAGTCGAGGAGAACTGGTTCCCGATGACTTGACCGTGAAGCTCTGGCAAGCCCGGATCGCCGACATGGTGCGTTCCCATCAGTTCAAACCCGATATCGACAGTCTGGTGCTCGATGGCATTCCCCGCAATGTGGGCCAAGCCCGCATCATGGAAGAGATTATCGAGGTCAAAACCGTTTTTCATCTGGCCTGCCCTGATCGCGCTGCCCTGGTGGGTCGTCTCAAAAAGCGGGCTCTCAAGGAAAACCGGTTCGATGATGCCAACGAGGAAGTCATCCGTCGCCGCCTGATCACCTACGAGGCGGAGTCCAAGCCGGTGCTGGAGTTTTACGGGCCCGGACTGCTCCAGGAAATCGATGCGACCCAACCGCCGGTGAAGGTGGCGTTGGAGATTCTCAAGTCGATCAATTCGGTGGCATGACCCGCGGTTTCCCCGGGTCCGGTCGGTAGCACTGATGCGGATTCTATTCATTGGGACAGGGGAGATTGGGGTGCCCACCTTGGAAGCGTTGCTTCAGGACAACGCTCACGAAGTGGTGGGATGTGTTACCCAGCCCGATAAGCCCGTGGGCCGCCGCCAGCAATTGCAGGCCTCTGGGATCAAGCAGCTTGCTCTTGGCCGTGGTATTCCCGTGTTCCAACCCGTCAAGATCCGCGAACCGGCTGCGGTGGAGACCTTACGGGCCCTCGCTCCCGACATCGCTGTGGTTATTGCCTACGGGCAAATCTTGCCGCGCGACCTCTTGGGAATCCCCAAAGTGGCCTGCTTGAATCTTCACGCTTCGATTTTGCCCAAGCATCGGGGAGCGGCCCCCATCCATGCGGCAATAGAGAGTGGGGATGCCGAAACGGGAATGACGGTCATGTACATGGACGAGGGTCTCGATACCGGGGACATTCTTCTCATCAAATCCCTGCGGATTGGCCGGAGGGAGACCACGGGTCAACTGCATGAGCGTTTGGCCCACCTGGCTCCCTTGGCATTGGCCGAAGCCCTGCCCCTACTGGCCGCAGGCAGCGCGCCCCGTATCCCCCAGGACCCTGCGGCCGCTACCTATGCCGCCAAGCTCTCCCGCGACAATGGCCAGATCACGTGGGGAGCGCTTCCTTGCGCGATCGATGGCAAAATCCGGGCCATGAATCCCTGGCCCGCAGCCCATACCTTCCTGCCGACCGTGGACGGGCCCCGGAAGCTGAAAGTTTTCGGCTGTATCCAGCATCGGCATTGTTCGGGCGAGCCTGGGCAAGTCTTGGCCGCGGATAAGCGTGGTATTCTGGTAGCTAGTGGGCGGGGTGGGGTCCTCTTGCGCGAGATCCAGCTCGAAGGCAAGAAACGCATGCATGCCCGCGATTTCCTCTTGGGCCATCCGGTGCCGGTGGGCACTGTGTTAGGTTAAAAGTGAGTACACTCCTTAAAAGCCGCCTCCAGACGCTCGTCCAAGACCTTAGGGCCTGTACGCTGTGCCCCAAAATGCATCGGCCTGCTGTTTCGGGGGGCGCCGTCTTCAGTCAAGTCGTCACTGTCGGCCAGGCCCCGGGCACCAAGGAGCCCATCATGGGTCGACCTTTCGCCTGGACCGCGGGCAAAACCCTCTTTGGTTGGTTTGAACGCGCCTGTGGTATCTCCGAGAGCGAATTCAGGGCTCACGTCTACATGGCCGCCGTGTGCCGCTGTTTCCCGGGGAAAAATAACGCCGGGGGCGATCGGGTTCCCGATGCGGGGGAAATCGCCCAATGCGAGCGCTGGCTGGCCGATGAAGTCGATATATTGCGGCCGCGCTTGGTAATCCCCATCGGTAAACTCGCGATCGAGCGCTTCCTTCCCACGGACAAGCTCACCGGGATCATCGGTAAAAAGTTCCGCGTCGAGTACAGGGGCCACCGCATGGATGTCGTTCCACTCCCTCATCCTTCGGGTGCATCGCCTTGGCATCGGATGGAGCCCGGCAAGACGCTGTTGGCGGGAGCTATGGAGCTCATCGTAAGCCACCCGGCATGGCCGAAGAAGTTTCAGCCGCGGAGGGCCTCGATCCAGGCCGCCACTTTGGCTGCGAGGGGTGGGTCATTACGCTCGGCCACGTAATAGATATTTGCCAGTGATCGGACCAGGATCTGGCTCGGTCGCGCAGGCGCCAAATGCTCCGGTCGCAGTTCCATCTTCTGCTGCTTCATCAAAGCTTGGCATTCGTCCAATCCAATCCGGCGTCCACCGTGGAAGGGATCGAAGAAAATCTCCCGGTGCCTGGCCAGGAAATGCCCGGGAAGTCCCACGCCGTCAATCTGTAGGCCGGCCCGGCGGCCGACCATCATATAAACCAACGAGAGGGAGATCGGTATCCCTTGTCGGGACTCAATCACACTGGGGAGCAATGAATTCTCTATATTGTAGTAGTCCTCCTCGTTGCCAACGAGTTGGACTTCAGTGCTCAGGAATTCACTCAAGGTTTCCACGCGGTCCAATGATGTTTGGGCTTTGAGTAAACGCCGGGCCACCTCGGCGCTCCATTGCTCCAAGAGTTCCCGCTGGGGGGTGAAATCTTTGCCCGGGGTGAAAGTTCCAGCTAAACGCCAGAGCGCCTCCTCCAAATCACTGTCGTCCGAGAATGTGGAGCAGAGATTGGCAAAGATTGTGTCCGCTTCACGTTCTTCGATTTCACAGATCACGTCCCGCAGATGCCGCGCCGAAACCGGGTTGGCGCTTCGGAGCAACTGCTGGAGGTCGGCAAGCCGATCGGCGCCGGTTTGTGCCAGCTGCCTTTTCACCAGATCCAAGGTGGCCGGATCGTCGTCGTCCAGCAGTCGCAGCAAGGCTTCGCGTTGCTCCATCATGATGGAAAATACCCTAGCAGCGTCGCCGTTTCAACGCAAAGCCCCGCGAGGCCTTTCAAGCATCGCTGCCACGGCCGCACCCCGCTTGCAGGCACATGCCCAAAAGGGGGTTCCCCTTTTGGCAGGCTAAGCTTCCAAGGCCAACCGCGGCGCGTCGCTCCAGAGGTCTTCCAAGCTATACACCGAGCGCTTTTCGGTATGGAAAACATGGACCACAACGTCCGAAAAATCCGCCACCACCCATTGGCTGGTGGGGAACCCGTCAACCGCATTGGGACGCACCCGGTGCTCTTTAAACAACCGGTCTTGGACCTCCGAGAGAATGGCTTTGAGGTGCGGCTCCGAGTTGCCCGAGCAGATCAGGAAGAAATCCGTGAAACTCGAGATCCCCCTCAAGTCGATGGCTATGATATCCTCGGCTTTCTTGTCGGCTGCGATTCGGGCGATGTGTTGGACTAATTCGTGGGATTTGATGGCTGGACTCCTTTGTAAACGTGGCGGTTTTCAATCATGGCACGAACCGCTTGGATATCCAACTACCCAATCGCAGCGTCCGCGGCAACCGCGGGCGCACTTCGGGAACCGAATTTTTCCAAACCGCCTAAGCTCCGGCATAAAGATGGTCGCGCTCGATAATCGCCCGGACGGGTTCAGGCACCAGGTAGCGGATCGAGTTTTTAGCCGCCACCCTCTGGCGTATTTCGGTTGCAGAAATGTCCAGCCGGCGGGGCAAGGCCCGCACCCCACTTGCGGGCAGACCCGCCTCGCGCTCGAACACCACAAACTCGACTAAATGCCGCAATTCCTCGTACCGGCGCCACAAGGGGAGTTTGGCGAGGTGGTCGTGTCCGATGAGATAATAGAATTGTGCCCCGGGAAAGCGGCCGCGCAGATGTTCGACTGTGTCGATGGTGTAACTGGGGCCCGGCCGACCGATCTCGAAGTCCTCGCACTCGAAGCCCGGCTCCCCGGCAATGGCCGCTTGCACCATTTCCAGCCGCAAATGGGCCGGGGAGGGAGGGGTGCCCGGCTTAAAGGGGGAGATGGTTGCCGGAATAAAGATCAGCCGCTCAAGGTCCAGCGCGTCCAACGCGTCCCGGCCAAGAATCAAGTGCCCGTGGTGAATCGGGTCGAAGCTCCCGCCAAAAAGCCCGATCCGCATGCGGTTGGTGCTCATTTATAAAGCAGGTACGCAGCGCGCGCGCTCTGGAAACGTTCGATCCCGGGCAGCCAACTGGCAACGATCTTGTCCGGGGTCGTAGCGTTCTTGAGCTGTGTGCGGATGGATTGGCTGCCGTAACATTTGAAGAAGATGTCCAGTTTGTCCGAAGGGCACCGGGTAAAAAAATCGGGTCGGCTATGGCGATTGGCCTCGGCTAACATGTGAATTCCAACGGCCGTCAGGTTCCCCGCGGCCTGGGGGTCGATCTCCAGCCGGCATCCTTGCCAGGCTCCCTCGCTGTAGGGCGTGAACTCAATCCCCGGGATTTGCAGCTTCCGCATATAGGCCGTGAACGCCCTCGCATCCAACGAGCGCGTCGCCAGAAATTCGAAAGGTCGCGCCCCGCCCACGCCGGTGTCGAATCCAGCCAACTCCCCGGCCAGACCCGTAGCGACATAGTAAAAAGGAGAGGTCAAACGGGGGATGTTGGGGGATGTCTGCACCCAACGCAGGCCGGTTTGGGACCAGGTCATGGAGCGATTCCATCCGCTCATCTCGACGACTGTGAGCTGGCAATGGGTCGCCGTCCATCCGCAGGCATTGGCCATCCGGGCCAGTTCGCCCACGGTCATCCCATGGACATAAGGCACAGGCAACTGGCCTACAAAGGAGATCCATTGGGGTTCCATCGACGGGCCCTCGATCCGGCGTCCGCCCAGCGGATTGGGTCTATCCAAGACCACGAACTCTATCCCAGCTTCTCCTGCCGCTTCCACGCACCGGGCCATGGTCGAAATGTAGGTATAACTGCGGCACCCGATATCCTGCATGTCAAAGACCAGGGCGTCCAAGCCGCGCAACATCTCCGGGGTGGGCTTGCGGGTTGGGCCGTAGAGGGAATGGGCTACCAGTCCCGTGAGCGGATCCTTGCGCGAGCTTACGTATTTGCCTGCCAATTCGGTGCCGTCCAACCCGTGCTCGGGCGTAAACAGCGCACTCAGATTCACGTTCCTGGCCTTCCGCAGGATCTCACGGGTCTTGACCCCCGAGGAGTTGACCCCCGTCTGGTTGGTGATCAGCCCAACCCGTTTTCCAGCCAAGGGCGCGAAGTCTTGGGCTGTGAGCCGGTCAATGCCCAATTCCAGGGCATGGGACGGCAGCCGCAAAGCGGGTAGAAGGACTAGGAGCAAACAAAGGAGCCGGATCATGGGACGCTCCCGGTACGTCATAGGCTATCCCTGTCCAGAGGAAAGCGGGATTTCCTCCCAACGCCCCATGGCCTGCCCGGGGTGCGGACCGCAGCCTGCCCGGGGTCCAGGGTCTGGGAGGGTCCCGGTCACCCCGCTGTCCGGGACGCGGTCACCCCTGGGTGGCCGGGAAGTGCGACGATTGTCTGAGGGTTCTTAACCATTCCCAGAAAGCCAAACACCACTACGCCGATAATGGCTGCAAACGCTCCCCAAAACAGGATTCCCAGATAGCTGGTGATAAGTCCGGCAATCGCCATCCCTCGATGATCGGGATTAGGATCAGACCCAAAATGCCCAGCACCAAGCTGACGATGTCATAGTTTTCCGCGGGGAGCGTTTGGGTCTGGCCTGCACGGATCGAACCCCCCTGATCGCTGGACGGGAACCCGGGAGGGCCTGCCGCAGCCGGCGAATGCGGTATCAGCCCGGGCAGTTGGTTCACTGATATCCAGTCCGGCGTGCCTTCATGCCAAGCGAGATCATCGGGTCGGAGCTGCCCGGCAGTGAGCATCGCCCGGACCTCCACCAGCGTGAATGGACCTTCGCGTTGCCCGGCTCGGCCCACATAGATTTGCATTCCTTGGAAAATAAAGAGCCGGGGTGGGCTCGTCGAGGGTGTTTGATATAGCCGGGGCAGGCTGTGTGCCGGGCTTGAGCCGGTGAAGCCAACCTTCACGAGTCCCTCCCGTTTGGGTGGTTTGGCATCCATAACCGCCGTGGTCAAAATTTGGTTTACTCCGTCAGAGGTCGGCGGAGCTGTTTACGCAATCCTGAAACCGACGACTCCCGGCATCCTATTTGAGCTTTCCGATTTCAGCATTCCGCCCTTTCTTCTGTCCATGTCGATCCTACCCGATCCTGACCCGGTGCCGATCCGGAACCCGACGAGTGCGACGTGGGTCACTTCAATGCGCACCTGGTTTGAGCAAGCGGCGCATCCTGCAACAGTCCGGCGTGCGCGCTTGACTGCGATGATCGTGGGTACGCTGCTGATCGCTATCAACCATGGCGGTGCCATCGTTGCCGGAGAACTCACCCGGGGACGGGTTCTCCAGATGTGCCTTACGGTACTTGTGCCTTATTTGGTTTCAACGGTCTCCAGTGTGGCGACCCGGAGGGAGCTGGGGAAATGAAGTATGAAGTATGAATTA
>JAYVTN010000006.1:0-2140 GCA_043788785.1 Spartobacteria bacterium
GATCAGCACCCGGGTCCGTGCGGCTGTCCCATGCTGGCCGTTGATGATCCGCACCTTGTAATCTTCGAGCAGAATCGTGTCGATTGCTGGATAGAAGGCGCGCAACGCCTTACGTAGGGCGGCGTCCAAGGCATTCACAGGGCCGTCGCCCTCGGCCACCGTATACTCGCTCTGGTCGCCCACGCTGAGTTTTACGGTTGCCTCGCACTTGTTCCAGGCCGCTTCGTTGGCCCGCCGGAACGAACAATGGTATTCGCGCAAGGTGAAGAGCGTCTTCTGGAGGCCCATCAAACGCCGGATCAAAAGTTCAAAGCTACCCTCGGCCGCTTCGAACTCATATCCTTCGCTCTCCAAGCGTTTGACCTCGGCCAGGATCTTACCAACCTCGGGCGCGCCCTTTTTAAAACTGAACCCAAGCTTCTCCGCTTTCATGAGCACGTTGCTTTGCCCACTGAGTTCGGAAATGACGATCGTCTGCTGGTTGCCCACCTCGCCGGGTTGGATGTGTTCGTAAGTGCGCGCCAGCTTCTGGACCGCGTTGACGTGCATCCCGCCTTTGTGGGTAAAAGCCGCGCTGCCGACATAAGCCGCCCTGATATCGTGGGGCACGTTGGCGGTCTCATCCACAAAGAGCGAGAGCTCCCGCAAGCCAGTCATGTTCGGCACCACAGGGAGCTGAAGCTTGAGCTGCAGGTTGGGGATCACACTGGTGAGGTTGCAGTTGCCCACGCGCTCGCCGTAGCCATTGATCGTGCCTTGAACCTGGACAGCGCCTTCGGCCACCGCCGCCAGGGCATTGGCAACGCCCACCCCGCAATCGTTATGGGTATGGATTCCCACAGGCACCCCGACCTCGGAGATGACTCGCCGGGTCATGTCGGAGATCTCATGGGGCATCGTTCCGCCGTTGGTATCACAAAGCACCAACAGGTCGGCCCCGCCATCGCGAGCCGCCTTGAGCGTTGAGAGCGCGTACTCCCAATTATCCTTGGCCCCGTCGAAGAAATGCTCGGCATCGTAGATGACCTCGCGTCCATGGCTTTTGAGGAAAGCCACCGTTTGAGCAATCATCGAGAGATTCTCCTGGGGAGTCACGGCCAGGACTTCGGTGACCTGCAAGAGCCAACTCTTACCAAATATGGTCACTGTGGGAGTGGCCGCATCGATGAGCAATTTCACCTGGGGATCCTTGTCCACAGCGGTGTGCGCGCGCCGGGTACTCCCGAAAGCCGCGATCCGTGCCGTTTTCCAGGTCCGGTTGGCGGCTTCCTCGAAAAATGCGATATCCTTGGGATTGGACCCCGGCCAGCCACCCTCGATGTAGTGAACCCCAAATGCATCGAGTTTCTCCGCAACCCGAATCTTGTCCGCCACGCTAAACGAGATTCCCGTCCCTTGCGTTCCGTCGCGAAGGGTAGTGTCGTAAATGGTGACTGTTGGCGTATTCATAGGAAAAAGACGCCCAGCATAGACCCGGAAAAGCGCCTGAAGCAAGGCAGCCGTAGACTGGGCTGTGTACTTCCCCTTGGTCGGGCGCGCATACAAAAGGACATAAGGGACATAAGGGACATAAAGACTTGGGCACGGCATCCGACTTGGGCACGGCATCCCGGAACCAAGTCTCGCACCGCGCACCTCGCACCGCGTTCTGCCGTCCCCTTCATACTTCATAATTCATACTTCATAATTTCCTATTGGCCCCCGAAAAACTGGCGGAACGAGCGCAGCACCCCACTGCCGGGTGTTTTTTGCGTGGGCTTGATCACATTGCCTTGATGGAGGTGGCAGGCTTCCTCAGGCACACTTGAGGCTGTTAATTCGAGCGAATACGCACACCCGGCGCTTTCACACGAGGAGGTCGCAAGCTCATTGGAGAGGGAGCAAACGCTGACCCGATGCAAAGTCCCTGGAGCCCGGAAGGCAGTGGCGGGATAGCGGCCGGAGGCAGAGTTCATCACGTCGGCCCAGATAGGCAGCGCCAGGGCCGCTCCGTACCCGTGTGGAATGATGGTCTGGGGTCGATCCAAGCCCACCCAAACCCCACAAGTCAGGGTGCTTGTATAGCCCACAAACCAGGCATCGCGGAAATCGTTGGTCGTGCCCGTCTTGCCGGCAGCCGGATGGTTGAAGCCCATGGATT
>JAYVTN010000007.1:0-11480 GCA_043788785.1 Spartobacteria bacterium
CTTCGGCTGCTCTCCCGGTTCTCGTCTCGGGATGACTTGGACTTTCACCTGTTGATTTCATGTATGTACACTCGCACTAGCATGGGCTTCCAGCCCATGAACGCCATGCGAGAGCGTTGCATGGGTCCCCATGAACGCTGAGGCAGCGTCTCACGGTCGGTCCATGGGCTGGAAGCCCATGCTACAGTCGGCATTCCGCTTTTAGCTTTCAGCTTTTAGCTTTTTCTTCAAATTGTCCCCGTTTGGAAACCCCGACCACACTCGCAATCATCGCCGGCAGCGGTGCTTATCCCTTGATCATGGCGCGCTCGGCTCGCGCTGCCGGGGTCCAACGGATTGTCGCGGCCGCTTTCCAGAACGAAACGGACCCTGAACTGGCCGCCTTGGTCGATGACATCCACTGGATGCGTGTGGGCCAATTGGGGCGCATGCTCGCCGTTCTTAGAAACTCCGGGGCCAAGCACGCGGTCATGTCGGGCCAGATCAACCCCAAAAACCTCTTCGACCTGCGCCCGGACATCAAAGCGCTTCTCCTGCTGGGCAAACTCAAGGAACGCAACGCCGAGTCCATTTTTGGCGCGATCGGCGATGAAATGGGCAAGGCGGGCACCGAACTCCTGCTCGCCACCACCTTCATGGATGAGTACCTGGCCCCGGTCGGCTTAGTGGCTGGCCCCAAACTCAGCCGCCGTGAACTCCAGGATATCCAGTTCGGCTTCCGCATCGCCAAGCAAACCAGCTGTTTGGATATCGGACAAACCGTAGTCGTCAAAGCAGGCACCGTGCTGGCCGTGGAAGCCTTCGAAGGCACTAACGCCGCCATGAAGCGCGGGGGCCTGCTCGGCCGCAAGGACGCCATCATGATCAAGGTGGCCAAACCGCATCAAGATTTCCGCTTCGACGTACCCGTCATCGGCCCCCTCACCCTTCAGAGCGCCAAGGAAGCCAATATCCGGGTACTCGGGATCGAAGCAGGACGCACCCTCCTCCTCGAGCGCGATCAACTCCTAGCCATGGCCGTCCAAGAGCGCATCTCCATCTACGGCTATTCAGACTGATCCTCCGCCGCCCCTAGTGCTCCACCCCCTACCTATGAAAAAGATCCGCGCCGGAGTCATCGGCACAGGCAGTATTGGCAAAAACCACGCCCGTATCATGGCCGAACTCCCGGAAATCGAGTTCGCAGCGATTTACGACGCCAATACGGCCACTGCCCAAGAAATGGCCAGCCGCTATGGCACCCGCGCGGCGGCCACATTGGAGGAATTTGCCACACTGGTGGATGCAGCCACCGTGGCGACGCCCACTCCCAGCCACTTCCCTATCGCCAGCTTCCTCTTGGAGCGCGGGATCCACGTGCTCGTGGAAAAACCGATCACTGAGAATACAGCGGACGCCCACGCCCTTTCCAAACTGGCGCATGATCGCGGCCTGGTGTTGCAAGTCGGTCATATTGAGCGCTTCAACCCCGCTCTGAGCGCCCTGGAAGCCAAGCTCAACTGTCCGCGCTTTATTGAAAGCCACCGGCTCTCGCCCTATCCAAACCGGAGCACCGAGATCGGCGTGGTCCTCGACCTGATGATCCACGATCTGGAGATCATCCTCCACCTGGTTCGCTCCCCGGTCGTGAGCATTGATGCGGTGGGTGTGCCGGTGCTCAGCCGCGGCGAAGACATCGCCAACGCTCGACTCCGGTTTGAAAATGGGTGTGTGGCAAACATCACGGTCAGCCGGATCAGCCCCGAAAAGCTTCGCAAAATCCGCGTGTTTCAACAAGACGGCTATCTCTCGCTCGATTACCAGGACCAGGAAGGCTTCATGTACCGCTTGGCCAAGGACGGCGAGCATGAGAGTTCCTTGTTGCAAAAACTCATCGGCGCAAAGGACCACGCGGTAGTGAGCGAATTTGCCGGAAAACGGATCGTTCGCGAGCCCGTGGAGGTTTCCAAAGGCGAACCGCTCAAACGCGAGTTGGCCTCCTTCATCGAATGCGCCCGGGCAGGATCGACGCCCAAGGTCTCCGGCTACCAAGCCACAGCGGCCTTGGAACTGGCCTTGGAAATCACCCGGATCATCAATTTGAAAGGATGAAGGATGAGGTCTGAAGTGGTCGGGGCTGCGCAGGCGCCGCTCCAACCTTCGTCCTTAGCTACCTCACCCTCCCCCCTTCAACCTTCATACCTCCCACCCTGCCTTCATACTTGCGAAAGAACCGGACCAATGGAAAATGCCCGTATGAAAAGCGCGTTGGCCGTATTTGCAGTCATTGTTGGGATTCTTGTGATCGTGCTCGTAGGCGGATGCGGCAGCTACAACAAGCTGAACGCTCTCCAGCAGGCCAGCGACAAGAGCTGGGCTGACGTCCAGAACGTCTATCAGCGCCGCAGCGACCTCATTCCCAACCTGGTCAAGACAGTCGAAGGCTCGGCGACCTTCGAGAAATCCACGCTCACCGAAGTGGCCCAAGCCCGGCAGCAGGTCAACACCATCAAGCTGGATCCCAATACCGCTCCGACAGATCCCGCCACCCTCGCCCGCTTCCAACAAATGCAGGACGGCCTCTCCTCGGCGCTCTCCCGGTTGCTGGTGGTGGCCGAACGTTATCCAGATCTCAAGGCCAGTGCCGGGTTCCGCGACCTGCAGGTTCAGCTCGAAGGCACCGAGAACCGGATCTCGGTTGAGCGCAGCCGGTTCAACGAAGCCGTGCGCGGATACAACACCGCCGTCAACAACATGCCGGCACGCCTCTATGCCGGGATGTTTGGGTTCCATCCCAAACCCTACTTCGCAGCCAGGGAAGGCTCCGAAGTACCGCCAGAGGTGAACTTCAACTTCGGCTCTCCAGGTGCGACTCCCAAAAAATAGCCGTTGGCCGCGAACCGCCCAACAGGTGGGGTGGATTTCTGCCGTGCTTTGGATCGCTTTGGCGTCGGGTTTTTGCGCCGAAACGCTGCCTCCCAAGCCCGCCGATTACTTCAATGATTACGCCTCGGCGGTCTCTCCTGCCACGGCCCAGCGTCTCAATGAGCAATTGCGGGAGTTTGAGAAGGCCACCAGCAATCAAATCCTGGTAGCCATTTATCCGGAGCTCAAGACCGACTCCTCAGTCCAGGATTTCACATTCCGCACCGCCGAGTCTTGGCGAGTGGGACAAGCCGACCGTAAAAACGGGGCCATCCTCTTCATCTTTACCGGTCCGCGCAAAATGTTCATCCAAGTCGGGTACGGCCTCGAAGGGGCGCTCCCGGATATCACGGCCAAACAAATCATTGAGAACGAGATCAAACCCGCGTTCCGTGCGGGGAGGATAGATGCCGGAGTCACCGCCGGAGTCGAAGCCATGTTCAAGGCCACCCGGGGTGAATACCAGGGCACCGGCAAGATCGCTTCCCAAGGGGTTTCGGGCAAATTCCTTGAACGCCACCCGGAAATCTTCCTTTTTGGCATCCTGTTCGTGCTCTTCATTTTCCGGGGGCGGCGCCGGGGCGGCACGTCCTATTCGTCCCGGGGACGCGGCGGATCGGGCTGGTTCCCTCCTATGGGGGGCGGCTGGGGCTCAGGAGGTGGCTTCTCCGGCGGGGGCGGTTTCTCCGGGGGTGGCGGCAGCTTCGGCGGGGGCGGTGCCGGAGGAGATTGGTAACCCGATGAAAGCCAAAGAATTTCTCACCAAGATCGATGAGCCACGTGTGGTGGCCGCCATTGCCAAAGCCGAACAAAACACCACGGGGGAGATCCGGGTGTATGTATCCGATAAAAGCATTCAAAACGCCTTGGATCGGGCCACTGTGCGGTTCCAAAAACTCGGCATGCACCAGACCCGCAACCGCAATGCCGTTTTGATCTATTTTGCGCCGCGCGCCAAACAATTTGCGCTGGTTGGCGATCAAGCGGTCCACAGCGTGTGCGGGCAAGCCTTCTGGGACGAGAGCGCCGCCTTGATCCGCGCTAGGCTCCAAGAGGGGGATTTCACCAGCGCCGTGATTAGCGCAGTGGAAAAAGTCGGGCAACTCCTGGTAAACCATTTCCCAAAAGACTCGGACAACCCCAACGAACTTCCTGACCGCATTATCAGGGATTAGCTCCCGACGGGGGGCCATCTGGCATGGGTTCCTGCCTGTGGACAAGCATGGGCGGGTGTTCCCGGCAAACCACAGGGTTGGAAGCCCATCCCCACGTATCCCCTTCCCTGGAGCCCGTATCATATCGGGGTTGCCTCTAATCCAAATTGTCCGACTTTATATCCGTATGATCCTTCGTTTTTCGGAAAAGCTGGCGAGCAGGCTCGGATGCGGGTTCTCCAAGACTGCAACGCCCATCGCCCATAGCAATGAACTGGTTTCCTGGAGCGGTGATTTGTTGACGCACGAGGCGGGCGGGGAACTGGCGATCCTGCGGAACGACGCGAGCTATTCGACCCTCATTGTGCCCTTGGCCAAGGTGAAAACTTTCGACCGGTTCCTCCCGATCTTCTTCCTTCGCGTGGCAACTCTCTGGAAAATCTGCGGTGGACACTTCGACCCCTTGAACCAAGGCGTAATCGTCCTCAAGCGCAGCAACCGTTCCCTGATCATCTCCATGAACCAGACCATGCGGAAGCTCCCGAGAATCATCACCGACTTCACCGAAGACACGGCAAAGCCCGACTGGCAAACCATCGAATACGAGATCAACGAGTACCCCTCGGACTCCCTGAAGTATATGATGCCAACCTTGGAACTGCAGATGCGTCTTTTAGAGTTGCCGTAGCGGGTTTGCACCGTCAGAGATTGGCTATCTTGCCGAAAAAGGCACAGAGCGCGAGGCGGTCCGCAAAAATAAGATCGTGCAAGCCGATCGCACCCTCCTCGCTTTTAGCTTTAGCGTTTTGTTTCCAGCCGTTCCGCCAATTGCTGCCGGTATAGGCTTTGAGGCTGCACATGCGCCCCGAAGCTCTCCCATAATCCCTCTGGTCGTTCAGAGGCCGCTTTGCCTTTCTTCCCCACAAAACCAATTGCCAAGTTCTGTGCGGTCGGTGGCTGTTGACATATCAAGGAGCCCTCACAGTTCCACGCCAGGTAGTTGGCTCCTGACCAACCGTGTCCGGTGCCCATCGAGCCACGATCCTGAAAAGCCATTTGGGCATGCACGTTGTCGTAGAGCCCGCCCACTGACCATCGTTGGTGCGGTTCGCTGGTTGCGTAATCCAGGGTCGACGTGCAATCCAAAAAAACGTTCGGGCCGGGGACCCGCGCTCCAAACACAAAAGCATGGCGGCCTTTGCGGGACTTGCAGCGCTCCACGAGCCCGAGCTGCCCCGCTCCGGGCCCCTACCGGCACCACCGTATCGATGATCGGCTGGCGGGAACCGGCCACCTCCTTGGGCGTACCGGTCCCGGAAATAAGTATCAAGGGTTCCTGCTTTTTCGTCGTAGAAAGAATCACCGTTTGGGTTTCACCTTCCCCTCGGAGCACGACTCCGCTGGCGGAGATCTTCAACGGGCTTGCACACCGGCAAGAGCCTCGCTTGAGAAGTACCGCCCCTCGAAGCCCGTCGGTCGCTTGCGGCAATCGGGAAACGGTTTCCAGTGCCGCTTGGATTCGCGGGCTGTCATCCACCGACTCCGCCAAAGGCTCGAGGGTCACTTTCACTGGCGCGTCCGGGATCTTTACGCCCCCACCCCCGTAACCACAATTCGAGAAGTCGCCGACCGTGTCACCACCTTCATTGTAGGCTTTGTAAACGAGCCGCCCGGTCGGCGCCGGCCGAGACCCACCGGCTGCTCACAACTCTCCCAGCAGGATCGGCAGCATTGGTTGAAGCCGCAGCCGAAAGCAGAAGTAAGCAGTAGAAAAAGAAGCGCATAGAAGCTCGGAGCGAGCCCTTGGACCTTAGTCAACGGCTAACCGGAGGGCAATACCCAGAGACCCAGGCCTTCAATCCATCCAATCCATCCAATCCATCCAATCCATCCAATCCATCCAGTCCATCCAGTCCATCCAGTCCATCCAGTCCATCCAGTCGCAGTGGTTCCTATCAGCATGGGCTTCCAGCATGGCCTGGAAGCTGGCGTCACCGGGTCAGCCCGTGTAGACCCGCTCCCGGCCCCCAACCTACCAACTCCTGACAAGCTGACATGCCACAAGACCACCCAACATCAGAAGATAACTATCGCCAGTTCATTCAAGGCGTTCTCGCAAGCGGCGAGGTGTGGGGCCTGCTCAGCGAGGAAGGATGGGCCTACTGTGCCTCCAACGAATTTGAAGATACCGATGTGCTCGTGTTCTGGTCTGAGCGCGCCTATTCGCAACCTCACGTCCAAGGCGAGTGGAGCGGGCACGAGCCGACGGCCATCCCGCTGGAGGAGTTCCTCGACACCTGGCTTCCAGGCATGCACGAGGACGGGGCGCTCCTGGCCCCCAACTGGGATATCGGACTCTGCGGGCTTGAAGTCGAACCGCGCGAAGTGGGCGACAAACTCACCAGCGACGCAACACCCTCCTGAGTTCTACACCTTCGTGAGTTCTACCTCTCCGCCTGATGTGGTGGCCGCTGGCACGGTTCGAGCCATTCGGTTCGGATTTGCTGCGGTGGTCCTGGGGATGTCCTACCTGAACATCCGCCTCGCGTTGGGCCTCCACGGGTTCGCCGCCGTTTACCGCGATATGCTTGGCGCAAAACCATTGCCCTCGATGACCACGTTCGTTCTTGGTGCCCAGCCGTTTCTCATCGCATTGAGCATCCTGATACCGATTGCAGCGCTCGGAATGGTGTTTGTCGGTCGGATTACCCGGTCCATTTATTTCTCGGGAGCCCTCATCCTGATTGTGTTCTTCCAGCTCTTCTTCACGTGGCAGGCCATTAGCGCCCCTCTAATCCAAATCGTTCAAGGCATGGCCGGAGCTGACATCGAATGACTGCGACCAAGTCGCCTCAGATTGCCGCAGCCGCCCTCCGGTTGTGTTCAGACGCCGCGACCTTCATTTTAATCGGCCACTCCATGCTCATTGATAGTGCCAAACAGTGCAGTAAACTAACCGCCGTGCCCCGCAAAAACCGCCGCAATTTGCTCGCATTCGGCCATTGCCTCCTTCGAAAGCATGCCTACACTGCCGGTTCGTTTTTCCCTAAAAGCCGGGGTGGCGAAATTGGCAGACGCGCCAGACTTAGGATCTGGTGGAGCAATCCTTAGGGGTTCAAGTCCCCTCCCCGGCACGGAAGAAAAGCGCACACCTAAAAGGGGGAGAGGTGCGCTAAATCCAGCCCGGACTGGTGGTATTGAAACGTTTTTTGATGCAATCGCCATCGGAATCCCCTTCCCACGCCGGGCAGGTCGGATCGTCATCGTAAAACGCTGAAACCCGATTACCTGACCTTCAAGCCCGTCGTTTGATCCCGTCAGATGACCGCTCAGCATCGGGCAACTGCTGTGCAAGCCTCCGAAATGCGACAAAGCATTTCGGCTGCGACTCAGCAGAAACGGGGCGATGATGAAGGGAGTCTAAACGTCAAGCGACCTACGAGAGGAGTCGTGCTGAAGACGCGTCCCTCCTTGGTGGTCAGCGAGAAGGCGCCCTCGCCCGGATAGGAGACATAAAAGCGGGCATCGCCCGCGGCGTTGCTGGAGGTGGAACTCCACGGATACACGGCGCGGTAACCCCGGGCGGAAAGCGTGGCCCCCTTGGTGCCCGCCCGATGTCATTTCCAACGTATCCGCCTTGGTAACTGCATCTACCGCCAGTCGTCCGGGCGCGATAGTGTGGCGAGGTGCGTGCGCGTAAACTCTCAAAGCGCAGCAGGCCGTCATTGGCGGGCGGCGTTGCCGGATCCTCGTCCTCGTAGAAGCTCTGGGTGGTCAGCGTCCTCTGGACCGTGCCACCTTGCCCGTCATTGAAGAGGCCGCTGATGCTCTCGCTGGTCTTGAGGTCGCTGAGTTTCCCGTTGGCATAACGCAGGTACGCGCTTTGGGTCACCGTGCCGTCTGGGGCGGTGGTCCGGGTCACGTTGCCACGTTCATCGTAACGGTGCACCGTCACGCGGCCGGGAAGGAAGTGGTCAACCCCGCCGCTGAGTGCCGCGTTAACATTGACAGTGATCGTGCCAGCGGGCGCCGCCACGTACCCATAGACCGTCCCGCCGCCATCCAGTGTAAAGCCGCCCGAAGCGATATTGAGAACAAGCCAAGCCGGGGTATTGGAAGCGCCCATAGTCCCATTGGTGGACAGCGGATTGGCGACATTGATCACCACGGGTCCAACCAGGATGATCCGGGTTTGCCCATGGAGCGAAAGGCGCTGGAAATTGTACACGGTCGGCAGGTTCGATCCGGACACCCCCAACGTGAATCCGCTTCCACCTTCGGCGACGAAATCTCCCTCGGTGCCGGGGTGAACTTTGACGTGATCCCAGGCGGGAGCGAAGCCAACGAGTCATAGCTGCGAATCTTTTCAGGCGATCATCGGGCCAGTCTGATTCCCAAACGGGTTACCAGACACTCGATGACGAACAACAGGGCTAGAGCCGCGAGCGACCAGACGCGCAGGCTCGCGAATTGCGGCGGACGCGGAGCGCCCCAGATCTGGGTGAGGTCCAGGCGCTCGACGCCGCCGCTCACCCGCGACACCGCACGCAACTCGCTGATCCGGTCGCGGTTAAAGGCCCATTCCGCATCGTTGCCAAGGGTCAGTGGGCCAAAAGGAAGGGTGTGTTTGCCGACTTGAATAACGCCTCGCACAGGCTGGCTTTCCTTCAACTGAACCGTAGCACGATAGTGGCCGGGCTGCATGCGCTCCCAGACAGGCGCAGTCACAGCGGTTCCTTGTGCAAGGGCGATCCGGGGCGGTTCAAGGGCCAACTTCTCCTCCCAAAGTTTTCCCTCGTAATAGAGGTCCAACTGGAGCGCATCGGCTTCCAAACGTGTGCGGAAGCCAATCCCGGGAGGCGTGTCTTCTCCCATCAACCAGCGGCCCAAAGTCTGCGCGAAATCCCCGTAGGCGGGCCATGCACGCACCTGTTTTGAAAAGTCGCCGCCCAGAGGAAACGACACCGCCGCGGCCCGGCCCGCACCACGTTGCCAGAAAGCAATGAGCGGGGCCCGGTATTCGTCTTTGGAGAAGGCGCCACCTGTTGCTTCGGGACGCAGATAACTGAGGTTGTAGCCGTCCACTGCCGCCAGCCAGGGCAACGGGCGGGCAGCCATTTCCAGCCAACCCGCGCCAGCTTCCAATCCTACGGGTTCTTTCAAAAAAGCGGACCGCGCGACGGCAACCGTTTCTTGAGCGAACAAGCCGGGAAGTTCGTCGGGATTCGCGTTGAAAAACATGCGCCCTTTTCCAAGGAGGGCGATGTCCTCGAGCAGAGCGGCATCCTTATCCGAACGACTGCCCAGGCCGATCACGCTCAAGGTGATCCCGTCTTTTTCCATCTGCGCAATGAGTGGCTTATAGTCCCCGGCCTCTTCGGAATCACCCGCATCGGCGAAAAGAATGATATGACGCTGTCCGGCCTGAGCTTTACGGATTTCATCATAAGCGGCCTGGAGGGCTGCGCCGATGTAGATACCACCTCCCTGGCTGGCGATCTTGCGGATGGCGCCGGAGATAGCCGGCTGATTGCCACCGACTGTGGTCATGGGAACCATCGCATGAGCTGCAGTGTCCACGGCAAATACGGCGATGGCATCTTGTGGACTAAGCAGCTCGACCGCCCTTGCAGCCCCTTCATCGGCTAAATCCATTTTCGTCAGACCGGGTCGGCCATCGACTCCGGCAGCCATACTCCCGGACCGGTCCATGGCGATGACCATGGCCACAGCCAGCTTGCGTTGATCCTGGCGCAACTCCATCGAGACCGGCAGCAACCGATCCACTGCGGATTGGAAATAGCCGCCGGCTCCGAAACTCTGGGAGCCTCCTGCCATCAAGAGTCCGCCGCCTTGTTCTTTCACGAAAAACTCCAAGGCGCCGAGGAACTCGGGAGCGAGGCGTGAGGCCGCGACATTGTTGAGGATGACCCCGCGCACGCCGGCGAGGGATCCAGGGTGGAGATTGAGCGTGTCTGTGACCGTCTCCACCGTGAAACCTTGTGCGCGCCAGACCTCGGCCAGAGGGTCCGGGTTATAGCTGGTGACCAGTAACAAGCGGGGCCCACCGACAACCTCCAACCAAGTCTCTGCGGTGTTGTTGCCTGGAAAGGTATCCAGCGTTGGCTCGATGCGGGCCCGGTAATGGTGTGCGCCCGGGGTTTTGACCTGGTCGATAAACCGCAAGACCGCATGGCCCTCGCGCACATCCGCCTTTCCCGACCCGATGAGTTCGGAATCGCGCCAAACCTGCCAGGGCACCGTAGCGTCCCGGCTTCCGAGGATTTGGAACTCGATGAGAAACGGTTCGGCCATTTGCACGCGGGTGGGCAACACCAACCGACCGGCCCGGAAATCATCCTCGTTATCTGAACCGGCAAGACGGAAATCCAAAGGCACGTGCTGGCGGGCAAGCTTCTCGCCCAAGCCCGTTAGAGCTTCCGTGCTGAATCCGTCGCTGAGAACCAGCAACCGGGAGGCGCGTTTGGGATCCATTTTGGCCAGCGCGAATTGCGCGGCCAGGTTGGTACGGGTCGCGTCGTTTGCGACTTCCGAGATTGCGCCATCGACGCGCAGGGTCGGAGCGCCGCCATAATCCACATAGAGGAGTCGATCTCCCGACTGCCGGGATTTTTCCAACAATCGTTCCCATTCGGCCCGCTTGGGGCCGATGGTGGTGTTAGCCGAGGCCGAGCGGTCCACGAGCACCCATAAATCGAGCCCGCGTGCCAAGCGACGCACCTCGGGATCGACCAGCACAAGAAACAACAGAACCAGACAACCGGCACGCAGCGGCTCGTGAAGCCGCCAAGAGCGCCAACGCCATCCCGCGAAGATCAACAACGGCACAAGAGCCAGCCATTCCGGAGCCCCCAGATGGATCATGGCCGCCTCCCAATCCAAGCCCAGTTGCCCAGCATCAAGCCAGCAATACACAACGCCCACAGAGGCGCCAGTGTGTCCACACGAGCCTCTGCCGACAGCTTGGCGGCCGACGCCGAAAGGCCGTCATAGGCCACAGCATCCCGGAAATCGGCTTCACGGGCATCGGCAAATTGTGAGGCTCCATGCAAGAGGACTTGGCCGCTTTGCCACACGTCGAACAAGCCCGGTTCGGCAGGTGCCCTGAGCACTTGGGATTGTGCCGGCACCGGGCTGGCAGCAAGGGTTCCTTGACGGAGCTCCACCGCTCCTGCCGTAGGATCGATGGCCAGATCGAGCGGTTCTTGGCAGTCGAAATTCTTCGAGGACAAAGCAACCCGACGTGCGCGTACCGATTCCAGAAAGCGATTGATTAGGAGCACCCCCGCCGGGATTTTGAGAAAGTTCGAATACCGCAGATCCAATCCGATCAACAACTGAACCGCCGCCCCGTGCTGGCGCAGCCAGATCAAGGGACGTTCGCCTTGCCACAGGAGCACC
>JAYVTN010000008.1:0-1862 GCA_043788785.1 Spartobacteria bacterium
AAATACTCACTCTGAAATCCGTCCCCTTTTGAACTCGCGCAGAATTCCCCTTTTGAACTCGCGCCGACAGAATTTCAGGGTTGCGCTGCAACGCGAATGGGTTTTGTTTGGCGATGAAAACACGGCGGATTTCTGAGAGAGACGGGAAATTCCTGCCCCAAAGACGCGCTAAACCTCACCCTATCCTATGCAGCCACCAAAATCATTACTGGACGACCCGAAATACTCCGATCTGGCCAAGCACTTGCACGAAGGCTTCTGCCAAGTGATCCGGGAGAAAATGCCCGAGGCATTCAGGCTCCCCGAAACTCCGCCCAAAAACCGGGAGTCCCGAATGCCGGCGGAGCAGGTGGAGATTGCGGAGACAAAAGGCGAAGCTGAATCGGCATCGACTGAAGCCCTCACGCCCAAGCAAATACGTGATGTCAAGATGGCGGCGTCGAAGAAGAAGCTGGGCGAGTTACTGAAGAACGTGGAGGCGGGCGTTGACCCGACGGTCGCGAAGAACGTGACACACGGCCCGCGCCCGGATGCGCAACCTCACCACATAGTGGAAAAACAAGCTGTTTCCCCGCCCAAAACCCAGGAATCTCGAACCTTGCTGGCGGTGGCAATGGCAAGCGTCGCCACCGCACTGGCCGCGACGTACGCCAAATACGGAGTGCGGAAGTTTTCGGAGTTCGCGGGCAAGGTCCGGGAAAGAAATGTCGAGGAATGGCCTTTGTTGCAGGAACATCTGGCGGGAGCATGGCAGAAAGCGATGGACCAGGTCCCGCTCACCCCAATCCCCGCCTCCGAGATGCTGCCCCATCTCACCACCACCGGTACCAGTTTTGAGCCGGAGAAGGGGCCAGCGCGGCGGGAGGACCTCTTGGTAAAGGGCGAATCTGTCCCCGGCATTGCGCTGGATCGGACGGACTATGTGTACGCGGGGAAGGACCGCGAGGGCCAGCACGTGTTCTGGGTGTACGAGACCGATGCCGAAAAGTCTGCGAATGAAGTGGCGGAAGAACGCCATGCGGCGTTTGAGGCGCGGGCTGACCTTCGGATTTCCGATGAGGAACTGAACAAGCGCATCGCCCGGCATGGAAAGACTTATGCTTACGACTTCGTGATCGACCCACGCAGTGAGGACGGTCGCGCCTGGCTCAATGAAGCCGTGGCGTTGCCCTCGTCACCCGCTACCCCCACCGTGCAGTGTGTGTGGCGGGAGGGTGGACCCAAGACAGATTCGGCCCCCGACTGGCGGGCATGGTGGGACTTCGCCGCCAAGGGAAACCTCGGCGTACAAGGGCAATCTAATATCGCCTTGGTGCTGGCGCTGCCAAATGGGAATTTTGCGATCGTCTCAACATACAAGACCCGCTCCCGGAACGGGTCGCCCTTTGTGGCGGACTGGGAAAATTTCCAGACGCAGGGGGTTGGCAAAGGGATGCCGTTGGAACAGGTGCGGGAGCGCGGGGCACTGATTAAAGGCTGGGTAACGGTGGCCCCGGCCTACCGAGGTTCCACCAGCTTGAAGCAAGTGCTGACGGGGGTGGAATTCGAGAAGCTACGGGCCAAGGCGATGGAGCTGTCCGCGAAACTGGCACCGCAGGCTCGTGTCGGCTCGGGCAATACCGCGGGCGAGGGAGACCGCCCGGTGCAAGGCTAGGCCGCGCTCGATGCGGTGGTGGCTGGGGCACGAGCCGATACCGAGGGTAGTGCAGCCAAGGATCCTACCGACTTGGGCGGGTCCTCCACCGATACATCGCCAATGAATACAGGGGACTTCCAAAAACCCCGTTTTTCAGGTTTCCGAGATAGACCGGCGAATGAGGGTTTTGGAAAGTCATCTCTTGGTTGTCTCCAAACCGGCTATT
>JAYVTN010000009.1:0-6825 GCA_043788785.1 Spartobacteria bacterium
CGCCACCCCAGCCCCAAGTGTCTGACCCCCAGTGCACCGCCGACCCTCGGTACACCGCCAGGCCTACGTGCCGGGCAGATTCCTTCAATACGCGCTAACTTGGCGGCGCCTTCAATAGGCTAAAGCCTGAACTCCGAACCCCGGAGCGCTCCGATCCGACGGTTCGGAGTTCAGGCTTTAGCATGCCACCCGCAGCCTGGCCTGCGGGCGTATCCGGGCCTGTCTGGCTGTTGGTGTGGGGAAACAATCGTTAGATGTAGCCCGGAATTCTGAGCTAACACCTTTTGGTCCTTTGGTTTTGCCTTCCGCAGCGCATCCCCCCATTTTGAGCGGCATGATCATCAAACCCAAGGTTCGTGGTTTTGTCTGTGTAACGGCCCATCCCGAAGGATGCGCGGCGCACGTCAACCAGCAGATCGAGCATGTTCGTTCCAAAGGCCCGCTCCAAGAGATGCCCAAGCGGGTTTTGGTGATCGGCTCGTCCACCGGATATGGGCTCGCAAGCCGGATTGTGACAGCTTTCGCAGGCAACGCTGCCACTTTGGGCGTGTTTTTTGAAAGGCCAGGCGAAGAAGGCCGGACAGCCTCCGCGGGTTGGTACAACTCGGTGGCTTTCGAGAAGAAGGCGCATCAAGCCGGCTTGTACGCCAAGAGCATCAATGGGGACGCCTATTCAGACGCGGTTAAACAACAGGTCATTGACACCATCCGAGCCGATCTGGGCCAAGTCGATGCCGTTATCTACAGCTTGGCCTCGCCCCGGCGCACCCACCCAAAAACGGGGGTCACCTACAAATCCACGCTCAAGCCCGTGGGCGCCCCTTTTGCGGCCAAAACGGTCGATACGGACCGAGGCCTTGTTAGCTCGATTGCCATCGAGCCGGCCAATGAACAGGAAATCGCGGACACGGTGGCCGTCATGGGCGGGGAAGATTGGGAGATGTGGATTGAGGATTTGTCCGCGTCAGGCGTGCTAGCGCCGGGTGCCTTGACGGTAGCCTACAGCTACATCGGACCCGATCTCACGTGGGCCATCTACCGCAACGGCACCATCGGCCGAGCCAAGGAAGATCTCGAAGCGACTGCCAAGCGCCTCCATGCCAAGCTCGCCCTGGAGGGGGGCCGGGCGTTCGTTTCCATCAACAAGGCATTGGTAACCCAAGCCAGTTCGGCCATCCCGGTGGTGCCGCTCTACATTTCGCTGCTCTACACGGTGATGAAAGCCGAGGGCACCCACGAAGGATGCATCGAGCAGATCCAGCGGCTCTTTGCCCAGCGGCTGGCCAATGGCAGCTCCGAACAGCTCGACGAAGCGGGCCGGATCCGGGTCGATGACTGGGAGATGCGCCCCGAAACCCAAAAGGCCGTTGCCGAGCTCTGGCCGCAGGTCGCCACTGAGAATTTAGAAGCGATATCCGACATCAAAGGGTACCGGGCCGAATTTCTGCGGTTATTCGGGTTTGGACTCGAAGGGATCGACTACGAGGCCGAAAGCAATCCGGTCGCCGAGATGCCCTCCAGCCAAGAAGCCTGACCACAGGTAGTCCGACTGGTGCGACCTGTCCCAGCTGGCCAACAGGCCCGTTACACCTTGAAAGCGCTCGGGCATAGCCCCTGGAGCTCGCATTGGGCGCAATCGGGCTTGCGCGCGTAACAACGCCTGCGTCCGTGCCAGATCAGCCAGTGGCTGAAGACGGCCCACTGGGCGCGCGGCACCAGAGCCATAAGGTCCAGCTCGATACGTTCTGGGGTCTTCTCCCGGGTAAACCCGAGGCGTTGGGAGAGGCGCAAGACGTGCGTATCGACCACCACGCCTTCGTTGAGCCCGAACACGTTGCCCAAAACCACGTTGGCTGTCTTCCTCCCCACACCAGCCAGCGCGACCAATGCGTCCATCTTGGCGGGCACCCCGCCCCCGTGCTTGGCCACCAGTTGGGCGCAGCACGCCTGGATGTTCTTCGCCTTTGCCCGGAAAAAACCGGTCGACTTGACTAGCTGTTCGAGTTCGGGACTTGGGATTTCCACGTAATCCGCAGCCGTGCGGCAACGTGCGAAAAGGTCTTTGGTGACAATATTAACCCGCTTATCCGTGCATTGCGCGGAGAGGATGGTGGCGACCAGGAGCTCGAGGGCGTTGGAGTAATCCAACTCACAGTAAGCGTGTGGGTAGGTACGGGCCAACCCTTCGAGCACGGCCCCCACGTGCTGGTGTAGAGCCGCCTGCGAGAGGCGCTTACCGGCCGGGCTTGAGGACCTCGAGCCGGGCGCGCGCGGTGGCTGCTTGGGGCGAGTCGGGGTATTCTTTAAGGATCTGCTCGTAGAACTTGACGACATTATTCTTGAGCTTGAGCTTTTCCTCGACCGACTCGCCCGGCTTGGTGACGACTTGCTTTTTCTTGCAAGCAGTCGATCCGAAAGCCACGGCCAGGGCGATGGAGAGGAGCAATATCTGTTTAAGCATGGTCCGGGGGATTACTTGTTGATTTTCTTCTCCAGCAGTTGGGCTCCGCGCAGGAGACCTTCGGGTGCCAGTTCGGTTTCACCCGGGAAAAGGGTACCCACTTTGACGAACTGATTGATAGCGGTATCAAAATCTTTCCTCTGCTCGGCAATTTCACCCACCAACATCATGCTGCGGGCGCGCAGGTTGGGAGTCGCTAAACTCGAGCCGGCAACCTTTTGCAAACGCTTGAGAGCTTCCTCGTACTTCTTCTCCAAGACTTCGCCTTCGGCAATACCGAATTCCGCTTCGAGCAGCTTGCTCGAGAAAGGATACGTGGTCTTGAGCAGCTCGAACTTGGCTGCCGACTCGGCTTTCTTGCCCTGGGCCTGCAACACACGGGCCGCGCCATAAAGCGCGAAGGACTGCGCGTCGGCAATGAGCCGGGGCGCTTTCTCCGGAGCGGTGTTGGGAGGCAGCGGATAGTCATTGGCCAATTTTTCGAAGACTTTCTGGGCCGCCTCCACCTGCTTGGCTTTGAGCAAGGAGTTTCCGTAAACGTCCAAATCCACCGGCGCGTAGACGAGCTTCTCGTCGTAGGCGGTCTTCATGATGCCGAACGCCTTGGCGGGATCCTTCTCCCCCGCGTACCCGGCCAGCGTGAAAAGGACCTTGTTCTTGGTAACCGCTTTGCCCTCGAACTTGCGGGCGAAACCCTGGAAGTAATCGTCGAGCTGCTTCTCGGTTATCTGCTTGTAGCGCATTAATAACTTCTGGCAGCCCAGCAGGTTTTGCAGGGCCAGGGAAACCTCGGCGCTCTCCGGGTATTTCTCGAGAACCTTCTCGGCGCTCGCCAAGCAGCCATCGATGCCTTTGTGCCATTCGACTTTTTGGTCTTCCTTCAAGGAGGGCAGGGTCCCCAGGTCTTCAGCGTACTTCTTCCAGATGCTGCTGATCTTGACCAACGCCTTGGAAGCATCCGCGTGGGTAGGCCGCTTGGCGATGAAATCCTCGTATGTGGCGATCGCGTCCATCGGTGCCTTTTGCGAGGCTTGGACCTGGGCAATGTAGTCGTACGAGCTGAACACCCGGTCGCTATCGGGATAAGCCTCCACGAACTCCTTCATGGCTGCCTTCACCTCGTCGAGTTCCTTGTCCTTCTGGTGGAGGGCTGCCCGCTGGAAATAGGCGGCAGGCGCGGCCTCGCTCTTGGGATAGGTGGTGGATAGCTCCCTGAAACTTGCCAGCGCCTCCACCTTCTGGCCCAAGGCCGCCTGGGCTTGGCCCTGGATGAAGAGTGCCGCAGGCACCAAGTCACTCTTCGGGTTGCGGTTGAGAAAGGTTTTGCTCTCCGAGATCGCTGTCTTGTAATCGCCTTTGGCGTAAGCAATCTGGCCCACCCAGTAACCCGCTTGCTCGGCTTCCTGGGAATCCTTGTACTTGTCCCGGATGCCGGTGAACGCCTTGAGGGCTTCATTAAGCTTCTCGGTTTTCTGGTAAATGGTGGCAATTCCCAGTTCCGCCGAGGCGGATTGCTGTTTAGGCGGGGAACCGGCCAGGAATTTCTTGAGGATCTCGAGGGCCTCGTCATAGCGCTCCAAGGGAATGAGCGAGAGGGCCTGCCGCATCACCGAGTCTCCCGTGAGCGTGCTCTTGGGATAAAGCTGGCGCTGTTCGTCGAAGTATTTCTGGGCTTTCTCGGGTTTGTTTTGGGCCGTGAATGCCGAGGCCAAGAGAATGGGAAGGTTTTCCCCGATTGGATCCCCTTTATAGGCGGACATGAACTTGTCGTAGAACTCGACTCCCTTTTCGGTGTTCTCCTGGCCGGCATAGGTCACCGTCATGAAATAGGCGACCTGCTTTTTCTGGTCGGGATCGGTCACGATGGGCTCAATGTACCGCAAGAGCACGCGGCACTCGTTGAAGCGCTGCATGGTCAAATAAATCTGGGCGCACTTAAGCTTGGAGGTCACCGTCTGGTCGGGCCGGTTCTTGATCGTGAGCGATTTCTCCTGTTCCTTCTCCAAGAATCGCTGGAGCCGTCTGAACTGGAGTGGGTCGTTGGGCTTGGCCAGCTGCTGTTTGACGTACGCGATCCGGTCCTGCTGTACCTTGATTACCATGTCCTTGGTCAGAACCGCTTTGTACGCACTCAGGGCACGTTTCCCGAAAGCCTCCTTGGCCTCCGTGTCGTTCTCGAAATTGGCACGGATGGAGAGCATCTCGCCGAGCTGGAACTGGGCCTCGTTGCCCAAGGCCAAATCCGTGCGTTTGCCAATGATATCTACAAAGTACCTGCTGGACTCTTCATAGAGCGCCGTTGCCATCGAGCTGGGCTTCCCGGCGGCCTTCTGCATCATGTTGTTGGCTTGGGTGCCCAGGGTGAGCGCCAGCATGAATTCGGTGTCCAACAAGGACGGGCTTGCGGGAAACTTCACCAGGTTGACTTTGAGGGATTTCGCTGAATCCTCATATTCACCAATGGAGAAAAGCGCACGGGCCTTGCCGTAGTTGGCCGATTCGACCTCCTCGCTCTGGGGATATTTCTGGATGAAATTATCGAACTCCTTGACGATGCCCAGGAAAGCGGCCTTGCGCCCGGGATCATCGGGCTGGAGCTTGGAGGCTTTGGCGGCTTGGACCTGGGGAATGAAACTATAGCAGAGCTCAACGATGTCCGGCGTGACGCCTTTGGTGGCGATCGTGAGACCAAACTGGCTGCGCGCCTTGTCGTAATCGCCCGTCACAAAGTAAATGTACCCCAGCCGGAATTTGGATTCCGGGATCATCCCCGAGGTCGGGTATTTCTGGGGGATACCTTCGTAAAGTTTGATGGCCTCCGGGTATTTACCCTCGCTGATCAGTTGGAGTGCGTTGATGCAGTCCTGAACGTCGAGTCCAACCTCGGGGGCAGCAAGAGCCCCGCTCGGGAGGAGGGCGGCAGCCGAGCAAACAATAGTGACAGGAAACAAGGAACGGGCAAAGTTCATAGGGGGGCAATTGGGAACCTCGGCACCATAACCAAGGGGTTCTTAACTGACCACCCATTTGTTGACGTTTGCAAGCCCGCAGCGTTCAACTCCGCGTGGATTGCCATGATTGTCGTTACCTTTGCTCTTGAAGAGGAAAGCCGGGACTTTGTTCCCCGCTTGTCACGCCTTGGCCACTCCGGGATTACAGTGGTCCACACGGGTGTCGGACAGTCGCGCGCCCAAGCCGCGCTCCAAGCCCTCCGCCATCGCCCCAAACTGCTGGTCAGCGCCGGATTCGCCGGAGCGCTCGACCCCAACCTCGCGGCAGGCGATGTTCTCGTGGGCTTGAACTTCTCGGATCCGGACACCGTGGCCCGCTATCGTTGGCTCTGGGCCAAGGGACCCAGGCCGCTCATCCAGGGTGATCTCTCCAGCCAGTTCGGGGCGGTGGAATCCCCTCAAGCCAAAGCAGCTTTGTTCCAACAAACCGGTGCCCTCGCAGTGGACATGGAAACAGCCGCTATCGCGCTCTGGTGCGCTCAGGCGGGTGTTCCACTGCTTTCGATGCGGGTCATCAGCGACACGGCCCAAGAGGGCTTGCCGGTCCCAATGGCCCACTGGTTCGATCTAGAATCCCAGCGGCCCCGGCCCATTGCTCTCCTTGGCTATCTGGCTTCTCATCCGGGCCGGATCCTCCCATTCGCCCGGTTCGTGCGCGGATTAGGAACCGCCCGCCGGGCGTTGGCAGCCCGCCTCTGGGAAGTACTCGGCGCGGCCCACAGCGGCGCCGATTGTTGATCGGCCGAATTCCCCAGTCCGGGGAAGTGGGGGTTCCCTGGACCTTATGGACCTTATGGACCTTATGGACCTTATGGACCTTATGGACCTTATGGACCCGTATGGACCCGTGTGCACTCACGGCGAAGAACCCGCCATGGCCGCAATCCCGCTCCCCCAGCCCCAAAAGGGGCATCCGCATACCAGCCCAGGGCGCAACCCCAGAGGCGCTAACATCGCGGCGGGTGCGTTCTGAAGGAACGCCGCATACCGGTTGATCGGGCGCGCATTCGCCATCGGCCGAAATGCGGCGTTCCTTCAGAACGCGTTCCTCCTCCCAAAAATCGAGCCAAACTCCAGGGCGTTCCTTCAGAACGCGATTAGGCGCGCAAACTCCACCTTCTGAGCGTCCCGGAAGAGGAACGCCTGGTGGGCGAACGGTGAGACGCAGTGGTAGTAGCCGGACTCGAATCCGCATCCGCCTTGAGGCGTAGTTGCCTCATACCCAATCGAATCGGGCGGCGAGCCCCACCCCGCCGCCTCCCCGGAGGACCAAGTGTCTGCCACTTTATCACTGCGGTCTTACTTCCCACGCCCAGCCCCCCCAGCCCTCCCCACTTGACACCACAGCTTGCC
>JAYVTN010000010.1:0-3239 GCA_043788785.1 Spartobacteria bacterium
CCGACGTGCGTCGGCGTTTGGGTCGGGCTTGCTTGCTCATGCCCCGCACTTTTTCAGAATCCGGGACTTACCGGTAGATGCAGATGCCTAGGCGGATACAGTCCAACCTAAATGCCAACACCTCCTGAACCGGAGGATCTCGATTGACGATCGGAACCTCTTTATGTTTCCTGAAGCCATACAGAAGTCAGTCGCGTCCCTAACTCGTTTCGTAGGCGGTTCGCATCCGCCGAGGTTGACGAGAACGAACACTGGATGTGGGAGGCCCGTGTGTTGGGATGTCCGGTAGAAAGCGAAAGGCGACCGCCACTCCGTGCCGGCCCTGAGTAACGAGAAGCTGATTTCTGGTCCATTTCTTTTAACGGGTGCAATTCCGCAGCCCGTTGGTTGCCTCATTATTACCGTCCCGGGCTCGTTCAGCGTGCCTTGGAAGCGCGTCACTGCAGCCCATTGGTTGCCTCATTTGATCCGATAGCTATCGCGGTTCCGGCAGCACTCTGGGGAGTGGGTCCAGATCCCCACCAAACCGGTAGGCTCCCCCCACGGTCAAATTGAGAATGCTAGAACCTTTTCGAGGATACTGGCTAGAGATCTAGAAGTTAACCAATCGGAAAATAGGACGCTGTTGGGTAAAACGGTCGTTTCTACTATATTGTCAAATGGATGAGGTTCCTTGACTCCAGTTATATCCCGTAAAGCCACAGCAAGAAGCGAAAGCAATTCATATAGCACTCGCATTCGAATAAAGAGCAGTTTGCGTTCATGAATCGAATCTTTCCCCAAAGATTCATTGGCCTCTTGTGCAAGGTCCAAACAAAATCTGATTAGGGTCAAAAATGACCGCGTTTGGGAATCCGCGCACTTGGCTGCGGAAAGTATCTGACTTTCCTCATCGAACATTTGTTCGCAAAGTGCCAAGATTGATGATATGAGTTTCGGAGCGGCACCAATTCTTAACCGCTTGAATAACGGAAGCTCAAACTCGACAGGAGACCGCTCCTTAACTTGGTGATTCGCATCAAACACGAAGACTTTGTCCCCCCAGTAATCGCCTATATAAACCGCGACTTGATGGATAAGATCACGTGCTGCGTTAAGCAATGGGGTACTGAACCAAGGGTTACGCATCATTAATCTAATAGGGATTTTAACACCTGAGTTTGACCTGCTGTTAACCCTGGAAGACTGGCTGAATTCTCGATGGCGTTATTCCCTGGAAAGATTGTGAATCCAACGATTCCTTCACGCTCCGCGGCACTTAATCCCAATGATTCTAGCTGAGGAACATGCCCTCCAACGTCGCTAGCGAGCCCGACCGCCAACACTTTATCCCCTTTCAACAGTCCCACAACTGCATTTCCCGGTGGGCATCTTTTTACCAGTGCCCCAACACCCAGTTCACCTGCACCAGCGGCAAGGCCTGCCATAAAGAGATGGGGAAAACGGGCCGCCAGGAAGATCGCCGCTCCACTCATTCCGTCAGCTAAGGCGCCCCCAAGTATGAATTCAGAACCCAATGCAATCGCGGGGAGGGCGACAGCAGCAACACCAGCAGCTTTAGCCACATCTGCCACTGAAGGCCTGGGATAGTCCGGATAATCCATTGCGTTATTGCGCTGTCCGGACGTGTCCCCAGGGTACTGCATTTGGGCGGGGAAAAGTCCTAGTCGGTCGATCCGATTGACCGGCCCATTCCGCACATACCCATAGAGGTTCAATCCGCCTTCCTCCGCAATGGGATCCCGAGATAGCCACCTACCGAGATCAGGATCATATGCCCGAAAGGGCGTCAGGGCGAGTGCGCTCCCGGCGTGGGCGTAGTGCCCGGTGTAGAGCATGTCACTGTCCACGCTCCCGGAAACTTTGGTTAAGCGCCCGTACGGGTCATAGTCGTATTGGGCCACCTGTGCCCCGTTACCGTCTACCACCTCGCGCACACTGCCAAGGTGGTCTCGCGTGTAGAAGTACTTGTTCGTCCCTTCGGTGAACCCTTCCGGGTAATACCGGCGGACCACCGCGTTGGCGGCATCTCGCTGCTCGGCCAGGGCAAAGCCAGCCCAAACAAACTGCCGGGTACTGGTGAGCGTCCCGAGACTATCCTTCTCCCGTATAACGCTCCTGCGGCCCATGGCGTCGTAGCCGATCTCCGTTGTCGAACCGCCCGCGTAGGTGATCTTCACCAGGCGATTGGCTGCATCCCAGGTGTAACTCTTGGCTCCGTCGCTAAGCATGTTCCCGTTGCCGTCGAAACTGAAGGAGGCTGCCCCGCCCGATGGCAGCGTCACGGTGTAATTGTTCGTACGGGTATTATTGTTTGCGTCCTTGGCCACGATTGCCACGTTGTTGGCGCCCGCCGCCAAATTCACATCGGCCTGGAACTGGGTGCCGCCGCTCATCCAGGCAGGCTGGCCTCCCACGGTTACCGTCCCGGGCTCGTTCAGCGTGCCTTGGAAGCGCGTCAAACCTCCCGCATTGCGCGCTGTGAGCTGGTTGGAACTATTGTAGGTAGCCGAGCGCACCGCCCCGTCAACCTGTTCACTGAGCCGGTTCCCGGCATCATCGTAGCCGTAATAGAACTGCTTGAGCGTTGTGCCGGTGGAGACCGATTTGAGCACCGCGCTGGTCAACTCGTTGTCCGCATTATAGCCAAAGTCAAAACGTTCTGCATTTGCACTGCCGCGTTGCAGCGTCCATTGCGCGATCCGACCCGCCGCGTCCGTCACGTAATCGAATTTCGAGAGCGGAGCGCTACCGGCCCCAAGGTTCTGGATCTGTTTGAGCCGGAAATCCCCGGCATTGTTCTCCCACTGATAGTTGGTTGCCTGTCCGTTGGGACAAGCGATGTTGGAAACACGCCCCACGCCATAGCTCGGATTCACGTATGTCGGGGTGAATGTGCCGAGATTGTTGGTCCATGACGTTGCCCGGCCTGCCGGATCGTTGTAAGCCACAGTGCTCTGGTTGGCGCTGCCATTGATCTGCGTGCTGATTGTCCTGCCCAGTTCGTCATAGGTGAACGACTGCGTGTCATTGGCAAGAGGACCGTCCACGCTGGCCAGCCTCCCCCGCCCGTTGAAGGCAACATAAGGATCGCTCCCAAATGGATTGTAGGCATGCACAAACAGGCCGCTCGCATCGGAGACGCTCTGGATACGGCGATAGTTTGGATCCCATGTCAGGCCCACGGGGTTGACTGGAGCAAAACCCGTGGCGGCTGTCCAACTGGTTCCTGCGGGAGT
>JAYVTN010000011.1:0-4025 GCA_043788785.1 Spartobacteria bacterium
TGAGGTGAGGACCAACAACGTCTACCGGTTGGCAGCGATTCAAGCTTTGCCAGACACGTTGAAGCCCGAGGCTCTCACGATTTTGAAGCAATTGGCCACCGAACTGGATGCTCATTCGGAATTGGGCCGGGCGGCCACCGGGTCGGCCGAGTATCTTAAGCAGCGCCTCTCCCGGTTGTCCTCCCGCCATTCCACCGTGGGATTCCGTCTTTCGCAGGCAACTCCAGGGCTTTAGGAATCGCCAAACGCAGGGGGTCAAAAACGCCCGCTGGGCCGCTCCGTTTCCGCTGTGAGCCGCATTTCCCCGTTCTAACGGCCTAAATAGAGGGCTCGGAAGCCCTTTGGCAGGGCCAGACGGCAGAAATCGGAACTCCATCGTAAACTTCCATTTTACAGGTCAAGGCCTTTAACCCATATTCTGCGGCCCATGTATTTGTCGATTGTCATAAACTCTTTGCTGGTGATCCATGTTGTTGTATCGCTGCTAATCGTCTTGTTAACCTTGATGCAGCGGCCCAAGAACGAAGGTCTCGGAGCTGCTTTCGGTGGAGGGATGACCGACAACCTGTTCGGAGCCCAGACCACCAACGTTCTCCAGACCATAACGCGCTGGCTCTGTGCGATTTTTTTCATCCAGACGCTGCTGTTGTCCTATTTGTACGTGAAGAAGACCAGGAGTGTTAGCAGTGTGCGCGGGGTCCTTAGCGCCAAGACGGTCGTGCCAGCGGCACCCACGCCTGCGCCTACCCCCTCCCTCACCCCGGTCACCCCCGAGAAGCCAGTGACTTCGCCCGCCATCCCGGTAGCACCGGCTGTTGAGGAGCCCGAAGCCAAGAAATCGGACGCGACTCCTGATTCCAAACCCGCTCCCCAGGCTCCTGCCAAACCGGCAGTTCCTGCTGAGAGCACGCCTGATGCGGGCGGCACAACTCCTGCCCCTGCCGCGCCGACCCCGGTGAAGTAATAAGCAGTGGAGTTGGGCGCTCGACTGGCGGCCTGCGCATGGATCACGGTGCCGGGCCATTCGTGTCCTGGCTTGGGCAATGGCCAGAGTTAACTCGTGATGGCTGCGCTGTGGTGCTCCCCGGCTTGCAAGGTTAACCGATTCGACTGGGGTTAACCGATTCGCTTGGGCAAAAATTCGAAAGCGTACGCCTCCGCTCAATTCATGGGCGGGGTGGGCCAGGTGCCGTGGGAGGGAAGCCCATGCCACGAGAAGGCCTTTCAACGGGCTGCAATCCTACAGCCGACCCATCCTCCGGGCACGGAATACGGGTCCCTCCCCGGAAGCAGTCGCGGCGCTCCCCGACCCAGGGGGGGGCATCAACTTGGACGTCCCCCCCGCTGACGCCGCTACGAGCCGACGCACCCCGCAGTTTCCTGCGTCGCCCTCTCTCGGATGCGGGCGGGCCGCACAGGAAGGCGCAACGAGTCTAGATCGCTGCGGCCTTGTTGATGCCGGCTAATCTGGCCTCCAGCTTCGCAATCAAGTGTTCTGCGGTTTCACGAGCGCGTCGTTCCTCCATCAGGGATTCTTCGAGTTCGCGAATGCGTTGTTGGAGGTTGACTCGGATGGAGGTGCGAATGGGACGCTCCTCGGGTATCGGAATTTGCGCCAGTTCCTCGATTTCCTCCAGCACGAGCTCCGTGCCATCACAGCAATTGATGAGGCGCGTGCTTTGGGCGATCTCGCCCATTTGAATAAATTCGCGGACGGCACCCAAGGTTGTCGGGCCGTAAAACTGCTCCGGGCTGACCTGGATAAGGTAATCCATCTTGAGCTCGGGTAACATCGGAGCCTTCATCCAGCTTTGCTGGTCGGTCGAAATCTTGTCGAGGGGGGAAATCTGGGCTTCGGCGGCCCATTGCTTGAGTTGGAAGAAGGAAACGGGGCCGAAGAGGGCGCCGTCGTCGTGTTTGAGGAGGTACCAGGTGCGCGTGTCGTCCATGTCTAGGGGTTCTTGGGTTGTTCTTGGGTGGGGGCTGCCGCAGGCGTGGGCAGCTGGAGGCTCTGCCCGATTTGTAACTTGCGATCATTTTCTATCTTGTTGAGTTTTTGGAGCTCGGCCACGCTAATATTATAGCGTTTTGCGATTGCCGTAAGCGTTTCGCCCTTTTCCACCACATGCCTGGGCGTTGCAGGATCGGTAGATTCGATTTTAGGAGCCTCTTTTTGAGGTTCTCTTGGCGTTTCTTGAGCCTGGCCCGCAGCTGGGGCGCTGGCAGGAGCGCCCGTCGTCTCCGAAGCGGGGTTGGGTTCAGCGGGGGCGGGTTGGGCCGCAGACTGTGGCCGTTTGGCGGTCTCCAAGAATTGGGAAAGTTTGGCGACCTGTTGGCTGAGATGATTGATCTGCTTGGATTGGGCTTCGATTTGGAGGCGCAGGAGCTGGATCTGTTCGAGTTCAGGGGAGGGGGTCGGGGCGATGTCCCCTGCAAAGGCGGTCTGGACCAGGAGAGCAAGCATCAAGGGGTGGAGCGCAGACGAACGCATGGTCCATTGGTTCTCATTTCCGGGAACGGAACGCAAGATCGTCGGCCATAGGGTTTGTCCCTGTTTAGCGGGCTGGGGCCGGGTTGGGTCCTTGCGTTTGGAAGAACCCCTCCTAGATTGACCCATGCCTGAACGGACGCAAAGACCCACGGGACCCGCTCCGTGGGAGCCCAAGGAGGGGGAAGGCAGCGGGCCAAAGCCACCGGATGTATCCAAGCCGGACACGAAGGATCTCCTCAAGCGAATGAGGCGGGTGGATCCAAATCAATCCCGACGCTATCGGCAACGAACCGGCCAGTGACCATGGAAAGCCATTTTGCCCAGATGGATCTGTCCCGGCCAAAGGTCACAGGGATGGAGGATTTCACCGACGTGTTACGCCGTCACCAGCTCTACCCCCAAGCCGGAGCGGCCGTGGCCGGGGCCACACTAACCGGGGCAGGCCTCGCGCCTGCCCTTGTGCAGACGCAAGCGACCACCATTCTCGCCTTTAAATTCAGCGGCGGAGTCTTGGTTGCCGGGGATCGACGCGCCACTGCGGGCCATCTGGTGGTCTACGACCGGGCCGATAAGGTCCTTGAGATCGATAGGACGTCGTTGATGGCCATTGCCGGGGTCCCTTCGGCGGCCTGGGAAATGGCGCGTGTACTGGAGCATTCCTTCCAGTTTTACCGCCGCAGCCAACTCCAAGAGATGAGCCTGGAAGGAAAGGTTAGGGCTCTCTCCAAGCTGTTACGCGACAATCTGGGCGCTGTGCTTCAAGGCGTGGGGGTGGTGGTACCCATGTTTGCCACGTATGATGCACTCGAAAAGGTGCCCCGGCTTTATTTCTATGATGCCATGGGCGCCCAGTTCGAGGCAGCCGATTATGCGGTCAGTGGCTCGGGTTCCGGCGCGGTCCGCAGTATTCTTCATTACGAAAATACCTGGGGTCGCCGCTCGCTGCGGAAATTGCGGGAGTTCGAAGCGGTATTGATCGCTTTACGGGCCTTGGACACCGCCGCCGAATCCGATACGGCCACGGGCGGGGTTGATCGGCGGGGGCAGATTTTTCCAGTGGTAAAGATCATTACCGTCGACGGGATTTCGACTCTGTCGGACAAGCAACTGGCCCGGGTTTACCGGGAACGGGTCAGTTGAGCCGCACGAGAGCGGTTCTGGGGGTAGTTCTGGGGGGTAGTTCTGGGGGGGGTAGTTCAACGGAGGAAACGGGGCCGCAATGATCGAAGAACCATATCGTTGGGTGGAAGCAATCGCCAATCGGCGCGAATATATCGAACACCAGCTTGAGCATGGGAGCCCGATTGCGGCTCTCAGCTTCGAAGCGGGTGTGCTGCTTGTCACATTGGGGCGGGACCGGCAGAAGCTCTTTGAGATCCATGACCGGATCGCGCTGGGGGCTATTGGTCATCCCGCAGACATCGAACGCCTAAGGATGTCGGCGATCGAAGTGGCCGGCACCGAGGGATTTGCGCGTTCCTCCCAGGACGTGTCATTGCGACGATTAGCCAATTATTCTTTAAGCCCGGCATTG
>JAYVTN010000012.1:0-5557 GCA_043788785.1 Spartobacteria bacterium
CGCTTGGGGTCCTGGTGTGAGAATCTGCCAAGACCCGCGTGTCGCCCGCCCCGGTGCTGCCGACCATGGGCTGGAAGCCCCATGCCACATTCAAAGCCCCTTTGTGCGATGGACTGGGCACCGGCCGGCCCCCCGCTTCGTTTCTGGAGGCGACAACGGGAAGCGTCCTGCGCCCAACTAAGGCCTTCATTTTCGGCCGAAATGCACCATCTTAAAAAACCGCCAATGCCCAAATCCCACCTATCAAACACGCGCCCCCCAGGACCCTAGGACATTCTTTGCTCAAACCCGGGAACCCGCTTATGGGAAAACGGGAAAAGATACACATACACAGGTCCACAAAATGGAAGCAGCGCTCATCTATCCGCACCAGTTGTTCCACCCCCATCCGGCCCTCCAAGTGGGGCGGATGGTGTTTCTGCTCGAAGACCCGCTGCTTTTCGGCAACGACCCGCGCTGGCCGATCTCGGTTCACGTGCAAAAGCGGATCCTCCACCGCGCTTCGATGAAGGCATACGAGGCAGAGTTGGTGGGACACGGTCATTCAGTCCGATACATTGAGGCTCCGCAGAGATCGGAGATTTCCAGTGCCGCGCTACTCGAGTCTGTGGTGCCGGAATCGGTGCGTGCGTTGCACCTCGCCGATCCGGTGGATGACGTCTTGGCCAAGCGCATCCGCCGATTCGCTGCCAGCCGGGAGATCACACTGGTGATCCATGAATCCCCGAATTTCCTTACGCCCCCGGATTTTCTTCACCAGTATACCGGGCGTCCGAAGAAGCCTTTCATGGCGCGCTTCTACGAAGCCCAACGAAAGCGGATGGGAATCCTCATCGCTCCTGACGGTTCCCCTGAAGGCGGCCAGTGGTCCTTCGACTCGGAAAACCGCTCTAAACTCCCGAAGCGCCATCTTCCTCCGCCCGAGCCGGTTTCGTGTTCCAACCGATTCACCCGCGAGGCGGCAGAGTATATCGAACGCCGCTTTCCCAACAGCCTCGGGAGCGCCACTGCCTTCCGCTGGAAGGTCACCCGGGTGGATGCGTCGGCGTGGTTTGAGCGGTTCCTTGACGAGCGTCTGGAGAATTTCGGGATCTACGAGGATGCGATTTCGAGCGCGCACGCGACGCTTTATCATTCGGCCATGACGCCGATGCTCAACATCGGCCTGCTGGATCCGCAGGACATCATCGGCCGGGTCCTTGCCCGACGGGACCGCGTTCCGCTCAACTCTTTGGAAGGCTTTATTCGCCAAGTCATTGGATGGCGGGAATTCATGCGCGGGATTTATCAGCACCGCGGCGCCGTCATCCGGACGCGGAATTTCTGGGAGTTCGACCGGCCGATGCCCGCCTCGTTTTATGACGGCACCACGGGCATCCCGCCGGTGGAACCGCGTGATCCGTCAACTGCTCGCCGACGGCTGGTGTCACCACATCGAGCGGCTCATGGTGCTTGGAAATTTCATGCTGCTCTGCCGCATCCGGCCGGACGACGTTTACCGCTGGTTCATGGAACTCTTTGTAGACGCGTATGACTGGGTTATGGTGCCGAACGCTTACGGCATGTCACAATTCGCCGATGGCGGCACTTTCACCACCAAGCCGTACTTGTCCGGCTCCAATTACATTTTAAAAATGTCTGATGAAATCAAAGGCCCGTGGTGCGAGATTTGGGACGGGCTGTTTTGGACCTTTATCGCGGATCACGCGGAGTTCTTTTTAACCAATCCGCGGCTCTCGATGATGGCGCGGACCTGGTTGAAAATGCCGGCTCCAAAACAGTCCGCCCATCGCCACGCAGCCGAATCCTTTTTTGCTACATTCTGATGGAACTTGTCCGCAAACTCGAAATTCTTGCCGACGCCGCGAAATACGAGGCTGCCTGCGTCAGCAGCGGGGCGGCCCGCAAAGATTCGCGGGGCGGAAAAGGCGTGGGCTCCACAGGTGGCATGGGTATCTGCCACTCGTACACGCCGGACGGCCGGTGCGTTTCGCTGCTGAAAGTGCTTCTCACCAACAGTTGCATAGAGAGGAGTAGTGGTATTTCAGGAGATTAATCGGCTAGCGCAGGTCGCGGAATGGGAATGGGCCGCCGGCAAAAGCTGCGGGGGAAACCTGCTCATCCCGCTGCGGCCAGTAACACGGCGCAACATTGGCTTTCAACCAGTTTTTCAGCTGCGCATGAAGCTTCGCTGTGAGCTCCGGCTGTTTTTCAGACAAATCGGAGGTTTCCACCGGTTCCTTAGGCACATCATAGAGCTCAAGGCGCCCAGCTGGGCTGGAATAGATCAGCCCGTTGGCTTTCCAGATGTGAGGGTTTACCTTTTGGGTCAGAGTGCACGAAATGGGATGTCGTTTTTAGGAGGATGAGGAGCGCCCCGAGGTCAGGGTCGGGCCCGCCCCGGTCGGCTCTCACGTTTGCCCGAGCCGTCCGGAATCAGGCGCATAGGTCCCCTGGACGGTGAAATAAACTGCTCGCACTGGCCGCCGGAACGCTCCAAAAAGTCCCGAACCGTTCTCCTATGAAAAACAGTCTCGCTCCGGCCGTTGGCCTCGCCTTTGGAATTTGCACCCTGATGTCGCCTGCTGAGATGCAGGCGGGCCAGGAAATCCATACCATCACGGATACCGACAGGGTTGTTACAGCACCCCTGCGCACCTGGTTGCCCGGGGACGGGGCCTTCACTTTGGGGGTTTCTGCCAGCAGTAAACTCACGGGTACCTACCTCGATAGCACCACCGGCTTGTGGGCGCCCCAGAGTCGTGATGCCCTGCTCTTCCTGGATTCCCGCTACCATCTCGAAGACAACGGCCAGTTTGTTTCAAGCACCGGACTCGGGTTCCGCAAGTTGCTGCCGGAGCGGGAGATTATTCTGGGTGCCAATGTTTTCTGGGACAGCATCAGCAGCGAACACCATAACGACTTCGGCCAACCCGGAGTTGGCCTCGAAGTGCTCTCGCACTGGGTGGATGCGCGCGTGAACTACTCGATGGCTAGGGATGAGCAGTTCGAGGTCGATGGCCACACATTCAATCGCGGGGGCCGCCAACGCAATTTCTCGCGCTATGAGGCTGCTTTGGAAGGGGTCGATGCCGAGGTTGGCGTCCTGATTCCGGGTTTGGAGAAGTATACCGAGGTCCGCGTGTTTGCGGGCTACTATTATTATAACAACCCGTTCGGTGGCGATTTCCAGGGATTCAAGGCCCGGTTGGAGGCCCACCTGCTGCCCGGGGTCGTTGCGGAAGTGGCATACTGGGGGGATGCGCAACTGATGGGGGGGCACTGGACAGCCGGGGCCCGGGTGAGTGTCCCGTTCTCGATTTACAACCTGGCGACCGGGCGCAATCCCTTTGAAGGGATCGGCGAGTACTTCACGCGGCGTACCCGCAAGTTCAACGAGCGCATGGACGACATGGTGATCCGTTCCCCCCGGATCCAGACGACGACCTCCGGGGACATCGACCGGTAGTAGGGCTTTGGGAATTCCCGTTCAGGAGGCCCGGCCCATTCAGTAGGCGGGTAAAAGGGGTATCCGTCCAGATTTGGGGATTGAAGTACCAAGTATGAAGGCTGAAGGAGGAAACGGCGCCCCTTCAACCTTCATACTTCAGCCCTCACACTTTCCCTTTGCGGATCGCCTGCAGGCTATTTGGCGTCGGGCCAGATTGGGCTCGTCCAGCCAGCAAGCTCTTCGGGTTTGACGTCTGCGGCACGCCGGTTGGGGCCATCCCACGTGGGGCGATAGGGCCCAACAAAGCTGATATCCGAGTTCGGTTTGATGCTCTTTTCCAGTCCCACACTCCAGAGCGTGGCGTTGACGATCATACGGCGAAAGCCCTCGTTGACCATGTCTCCCGAGGCCCCGTAGGTGCTGGCGAAGACGCGGCCGATGCGACCCGAACCACTTTGATAGGTCCGCACCCACGCGCCGGGCATGGGCTTTTTGGTGTCATCAGCCGGCGAGGCAGGGTCCATGCTGGTGAGGCAATGGGCGATGGCCAAAATTTCGCTGTCAGGCATTGGGTTGGCCGTGTAGCCGCCGCATTCCGCCCAAATGCTCTTCACGCCTGTGAGCACAACGTGTCCGGCTTTTTCCGGGACGATATCCAGGCGGGTGCTTTGTTTGTGATTGGGGCCGAGATGGCCCACCCAGGTTTCACCGAGGATCTGGCGCCCGAAGCCCAGTTTAAAATCCTCCTTCGGGTAGCTGAAATCAAATTTGTAGAACGGGCTGGTGGCGGGGATTTTGAAGGCGTGTGTGGCCGTACGCAGGCCGATCACAGGTCCGCCGCGCTCCAGGTAATCCACGATGGGCTGCATCTGGTCGGCTGGCAGGTCTTGGAACCGCGTGAAGATGAACATCAGGTCGGCCGTCTTGAGGGCGTCGGTGCCTGGGATGTTTGAAGTACCCGGGCGAATGAACCCTGTGGCGGGGTCAACTCCGAAAAGCACAGTGGATTTGAATCCGTAATGCTTGGCCATGATCCGGGCGAGGGCGGGCAAGGCTTCCTCGGACTTGTACTCATGATCGCTGGCGATGAAGACGATCTGTTTGCCTTTTCCGGGCCCTTCGGTGCCTTCGTAAACCAGCGGAGCCGCCTGGCAAAGGACGGGTAGGCTGAGGGATGCGAGCGCGATTAACGAGCGGATAGGATTCATAGGGATGAACGAGGGCTAGACTAGCGGCCCCGGGTGGGGGAAGGAAAATCAGAGCGCCCCTGCATTGCGGGGCGGTAGTCGAAGCGCCCCCGGGGCTGGAAACCTAGCCACATTTCCCCTCTCTCATGAGAGGTCCTGGTTGACGCCGGCCTGCCGGGACGCGATTCCATACCATGGCCAAAAGCTGGAAAATCGCCGGAATCAACTTCGACCATATGCATATGGGCGACCTGCTTGCCCAAGTCCGCAATCATCCGGGGGCGCAGATCGTGGGTATCAGCGACTTGGAGCCGAATCGGATGGCGCCTGCCGCTGAGCAGTTCGGAATCCCCCGGAGAGCACAGTTTAGCGATTACCGGGAGTGCCTGGAAACCACCAAGCCGGACTTGGTCATCCTCTGTCCGGCGACGGCGGAACACGCCCTATGGACGGAGCGGGTGGCGGAGTACGGGGTGCATATCCTCATGGAGAAACCCTTTGCGGCTTCGCTTGGGGAGGCCGATCGGATGATAGCCGCGCAGGCGGCGCGGGGACGGATGTTGGCCATCAACTGGCCATTGCGCTGGTACCCGGTCTACATCACGGCCAAACGGCTTATTGATGAAGGGCTCATCGGGGATGTGATCGAATACCATCATTACGGGGGCAATCGGGGGCCGCTTTATCACACGGCAGACAAGCGGGTGGTCGAGCCAGGGCCCGAAGCCAAAGAGGGGAGCTGGTTTTACGACCGCTCCCGTGGGGGTGGCTCGCTCCTGGACTACGCAGGATATGGAGCGACGCTAGGCACCTGGTTCGTAAGCGGCCGCAAACCCTTGGAAGTGACTGCCGTAGTCGATGAACCTCCCGGGTTAGACGTCGACGAGCACAGTGTCATCGTGTGCCGGTACGAGCAGGG
>JAYVTN010000013.1:0-5974 GCA_043788785.1 Spartobacteria bacterium
TATGGGCCTCATGGACTTCATCAAAAGCGAACTCATCGACATCATCGAATGGACCGATGACTCAAGGGACACCCTGAGCTATCGGTGGCCGGACGAGGACAAGGAGATCAAGAACGGCGCCCAACTCATTGTGCGGGAATCCCAAGCCGTCCAGTTTGTCTATCTGGGCCAGTTCGGGGACACGTTTGGGCCTGGCAAACACACGCTGGCAACCGACAATATCCCGCTCCTGACCACCCTCAAAGGCTGGAAATACGGCTTCAACACCCCTTTCAAAGCCGACGTGTACTTCGTCAATACGCGCCTGTTTACAGGCAACAAATGGGGCACCTCCAACCCCGTGATGATGCGCGACAACGATTTCGGCATCGTCCGTAGCCGGGCGTTCGGCACTTACGATTTCAAAATCACGGACCCCAGGCTCTTTCTCAAGGAGGTGGCCGGCAGTGACCAGCATTTCCGCTTGGAAGAGTTCGCCGATACGATGCGCTCGCGGATCGTTTCTCTTTTCAGCGAAGCCTTGGCCCAATCCAAGATCCCGGTCCTTGACGTGGCCACGCGCTACAGCGAAGTCGGCCAGGCTCTGCTGCCCCTCATCAATGCCGTTTTCAGTGCCAAGTATGGATTGGAAATGACCAGCTTCATCCTCGAAAACGTCAGCGTGCCTCCCGAGGTCGAGGCCGCCATCGATAAGCGCTCCTCTATGGCAGCCGTCGGCAATCTCAACGACTACGTTAAATTCCAGATGGCCCAGGGCATGGCAACTCCAGGCGGCGGCGCCGGCGGGTTTGGCGCCGAAATGGCCGTCGGTCTGGCCATGGCCCAACAAATGATCCAGCAACAGGGCGGGGTCCTCGGAGCGCAAGCCACGCCAGGCGTTGCGGTTCCGCCCCAAGCTGCGGCAGCCGCCCCTTCCACGCCTGAACTGCTCACGCCTGCGGGCGCCGCACAGATCCTCGGCGTCACCGAGGCCGACGTGCTCCAGTCCTTGGAAGCCGGGGACCTCAAAGGAAAGAAAATCGGCTCGGCTTGGCGCCTCTCGCGCGCCGCCATCGACCAGTTCCTCCAGAGCTAAACCTCCGGGCCCGACCCCCGAAACCGGGGCCAATGGGCCCGGGCTCCCTATTTTGGATTCCATGTCTCCTCCTGAAATCACGGCACAACAGAAATTCGCCTGCCCTGCTTGTGGTGCCCAAGCGGAATGGAACCCCTCCAAGCAAGCCTTGGTGTGTCCCTATTGTTTAGCGGAATCGCCAGCAACCCGCGAGAGTGCTACCGGCGAGATTGTGGAGCACGATCTGGTCTCGGCTCTCAATAAAATGCCCGAAGAGGCCCGTGGTTGGCAGACGCAGACAACCTCCGTCAAGTGCCAGAGTTGCCAAGCCATCACCGTGTTCGATCCCAAACGGGTCGCCCAGCGCTGCGATTTCTGTGGCTCGCCGGCCCTGATCCCGGCCGAGCAGGTCAAGTCGCCTATCCGCCCTGAAAGCGTCTTGGAGTTTCGCGTCGCCGAACCGGTGGTGCGTGAAAAGGTTCGCTCTTGGTACGGCTCGCGTTGGTTTGCCCCCAATGCGCTCAATGCTCGCGCCCTTACGGACACCGTTCACGGGCTCTATATCCCCTACTGGACCTTCGACGCTCAAGTTCATGCGGAGTGGACGGCTGAAAGCGGGTACCATTACTACGAGACGGAGTCCTACACGGATGGCCAAGGCCGCAGCCAGACCCGCCAAGTCCAACACACCCGGTGGCAATCCAGCGCAGGCGCTCTCGACCATTTCTTCGACGACGAGATGGTCCCCGCGTCGCGCGGCGTGGATCCCGCGCTCCTGACCCAGATCGAGCCTTTCCCCACCACCACCGATCTCAAGCCGTACGATCCCGCCTATCTCTCGGGCTGGATTGTTGAGCAGTACCAAACCGATCTGGTGGCGGCCGCCCAGCGTTCCCGGGACCGGATGGAATCCCAAACCCGTTCGCTGTGCGACAGTGAGGTGCCCGGGGATACCAGCCGTAACCTTCAGGTCGATGCGGACTTCTCGGGCCAGACCTTCAAACACATTCTGGTTCCCATCTGGCTGGTGGCCTACACGTATGGCTCCCAAAACTACCAGGTCGTGGTCAACGGCTATACGGGCGCCATTGCAGGCAAACATCCACTGAGTTGGATCAAAATCACCTTGGCTGTGCTCGCGGCCCTCATCGCCATCTTCGTCGTGCTCGCCATTTCCCAGCGCTGAAGCAGGCAAGCCCCTTTCAGATTGAGAATTGCGGGCGCCTCGGCCACCGTCGTCTCCCGGATGCAAGATCTTATCGCCCACCTCGAAGCGCGCCAGTCGTTGGACGCCGGCCAGATCCACCGTGCCGTGGCAGGACTGCTCTCGGCCCAGGTTTCCGAGGACTCCAAGGCTCTTTTCCTACAAACCCTGCGCCACAAGGGCGAGACAGCGCCCGAAATTGCTGGCTTCGCCACCGAACTCCTGCGGCACGCGGTCGATCCCGGCTTGGATCCGCTCCAGGTTCCCGGCCCGATGCTTGACGTGTGCGGCACTGGCGGGGACCGGATGGAGCTTTTCAACATTTCCACCACCAGCATGTTTGTGCTCGCGGCCGGCGGAGTGGCCGTCGTCAAACACGGGAACCGCGCGATCACCTCCCAATGCGGCGGCGCCGACGTTCTGGAAGCTTTGGGAGTTAAGATCGACATGGACCCGCCCACCTTGCGCCGCTGTGTGTACGGGCTTGGACTCGGCTTTGTGTTTGCCCCCGCCTACCATCCCACCTTCAAAGCGATCGCCCCCGTGCGCAAGCTGCTTGCCGCTCGAAGGATTCCAACCATCTTCAACATGCTGGGCCCTTTGCTCAACCCTGCCCAGCCCGCCTTCCAGATGGTGGGCATCTTCTCCCACAGCCTCCTTGAAACCTACGCGAAGGCATTGGCGCAGATGGGACGGACCCGCGCGTGGGCCCTGCACGGGGATGGCACCGACGAACTTTCCACCACCCGCCCCAGTCACGTGTGGGAGGTCGGCTCGGGCGGCGCGCTGCGCTCCTTCGTTCTGGATCCGGCCCTGCTGGGCTTGGCCCCCGCCCACTTTGAGGCCCTCCGCGGCGGCGACCGCTCCTTTAACGCCGGGATCCTCCTGGGCATCCTCGATGGCAGCCTGCGCGGCGCCCCACGGGACATTGTCCTCCTCAATGCCGCTGCAGGGTTTGTCATCACCGGTTTGGTCCCCGACTTGGCCTCCGGGATCGCCTATGCCTCCGAACAACTCGACAGCGGGCGCGCCCTTGCCAAATTACGCGGGTTACAGACCTTTACGGCATAGTGCCATTAGGTTCAGAACGCACCCGTTTTCGCCGTTCCCCGCGTTGCAACCCTAAGCGCGCACCTTGGGCTGGTATGCGTATGCCCGTTGGGGCCACCTCGGGGTGCCGCCAGCGCGCGGTACCCGCGTGCCGGTCTGGGCGGGAGCTGGCTCCGGGTGCAGGCCTCCCACAAAGGGACGAATCGGACCGCGCCCCCCGCCCCGCCGCCTCCCCGGAGGACCAAGTGTCTGCCACTTTATCAGGGGGGATGCGGCCCTTTGGGTCGGGGTTGTCGGGTGGAATTTCTTGGACCGACCAGTCTGGCGAGACCCGGACCTGGTTGCTCAAACCAGCCCGCTCGCGCCTCCAACTGCCGAATTTAGGATCAAACGGGATGCTGCTTACATGCCCGATTTCAACAGGCGACTACGGAAGCGGCAAAAGCATTTGCCCGGCCGCTAGGCTCACCCTATGAAGAGCTAATGCGCAACATAGGCACCCTGGAATCTGAATCCCTGACCAACCGCTTCCGGGACGTGCTGGTCGCTAACGGAATTGAGAACCAAGCTGAAATCGAGGACTTGGGCCATTACTCTGTCTGGGTATTGGACGAAGACCAAGTCGCTGCGGCTGCCAAGCTTTTTGCCAGATTTTCGGCGGACCCAGACAGCCCCGAGTTCCAAAAAGCCCAAAGCGTTGCCCGAGATCAGCGGATCCGCTGGGCCAAGGAACAGGACACCCGGCGCGCCACCGTGAGCGATTCAGCCCGGATCGGTTACGAGCGCCATTTCTCAAGCTTTGCGTACGTCTCGGCCCTCCTGCTGGTCATCAGTGTCGCCGTGGCGATCCTGTCGAACCTCGGCGGCAACCTCAAGCCTATCAGCCCGTTGTTCATCTCCGATTCCTATTTCAACCGAGCCACCCACGTCTCGTACGACTTCGAAATTCTGAGCGCCAACAACGGCCAGATCACTCCAGAAGTCGCGGCCACGGCCAAGGGATTCCTGCCCGAAGTCACCCAAGGGCAGATCTGGCGTCTGGTGACTCCTATCTTCCTGCATTTCAGCATTTTGCACATCCTCTTCAATGTCATGATGTTACGGGATCTTGGCCAATTCCTTGAGAACCGCTTCGGCGGCTGGTACTTCCTCTTGTTAGTCCTGGCAATCGCCATCCCCTCCAATGCCGCCCAGGCATTTTGGAATGAGAGCCCAAAGTTTGGCGGCCTTTCCGGGGTCAATTACGGCCTTTTCGGCTTCCTCTGGATCCGCGGCAAGTTCGACCAGTCTGCGGGCTGGAGCCTCAACAAAAACACCGTTTCGATGATGCTGATCTGGTTTGTGGCGTGTTTGGTGGGAGCAATTCCGAACGTGGCCAACACTGTTCATGGAGTGGGCCTCGCCGTGGGCATGGCGTGGGGATTTCTCTCCTCAAAACGCTAGCTTTTTTCCTTCCCCTCCTTACCCTCCCAATTGTGTCAGTAGCCACCATCCTTAAGAAAACGCCTCTCCATGACGAACACGTTCGTTTAGGGGCCAAAATGGTCGATTTTGGCGGTTGGTCGATGCCTGTCCAGTACTCCGGCATCATGGAAGAACACCGGTCGGTACGGACCGCCTTGGGCCTTTTCGACATATCCCACATGGGGCAGTTCTTCGTGTCCGGCCCGGGGGGCCTGGAATGGCTGAATGGCCTACTCACCAACAATGTCTCCCGTCTGGACGTGGGCGAATGCCAGTACACTGTTCTGCTGAATGATACGGGCGGGGTCATTGACGACCTGATCGTTTACCGGATCGCTACCGAGCGCTATATGCTGGTGGTCAATGCCGGCAAGATCGAGGAAGACTTCGCTTGGATGACCTCGCACCCGGCCGGTGGAGTCGAGTTCACCAACCAAAGCGACGAATATGCCGGAATCGCCGTCCAAGGACCGCGTTCCGCCCAGCTTTTCGATGCTTTCTTCGATGGCCGCTACTCGCGTCCTGCCCGCAACGAGATCCTGGTCGTCCAGATTGACGGCTTCACCTACTACATCGCGCGCACTGGCTATACCGGGGAAGACGGCTTTGAAGTCTTTTGCAATTCCGAACGGGCCGTCAAATCCTGGAAAGACATCCTCGACCGTGGCACTCATTTCGGGATCAAACCGTGCGGACTGGGTTCCCGGGACACCCTCCGCCTGGAAGTCTGCTATCCACTCAACGGCTCGGATCTTTCCCGCGACACCTCTCCCCTTGAGGCAGGCCTCTCCATCTTCGTGGATCTCCAAAAACCTGCCTTTATCGGACGTGACGCCCTGCTCGAACAGCGCCTCGCAGGCGTCAAACGCCGCTTGGTTCCTTTCAAGATGACGGGCAAATCCCCGCCCCCACGCTCCCACTACCCGGTGTTCAAAAACGGGAAGCAGATTGCCGAAACCACCAGCGGGACTCTTTCGCCTACCCTCAACGTGGGCATCGGCATGGCGTATGTGCCCACCGAATTCGCCCGCATCGGGGAGGAGATTGAAATCGAGATCCGTGGGCAACGGTTCCCGGCGGTTATTGAGAAGAAGCCGTTGCTGCGCCAGCAAGGCAACTAAGTTTTTGTAATTACGACACCCATGAATGTTCCTGAAAACCTCTCCTACGCCGCATCTCATGAATGGCTCCTCCTAGACGGG
>JAYVTN010000014.1:0-8561 GCA_043788785.1 Spartobacteria bacterium
CAACCAGCTCCAGCAACCCTGCGAGGTGGTCGACATATTTGCCCTTACTGGAGGGGGGCTCTACCAGAGCAGCCGGAAGGGCTACCTGGAACTTATCAATCGCGCCCCCCACGTCTGGGCCGCCGCCTATTGGTTTATCGACCGGGTACCCTTGGTGGGTCTCTCCACGGTCCTCATGGGGCCGATGCAGCGCGCCCTGGCCCAGATCATCGCCGAACGCAAACCGCGGGCAATCGTTTCCGTTTATCCCGCCTACGGCTACTTACTGGACCGCCTTTACCCGCCGGGTGCCGCCCGGCCTTTTCGCCTGTATACGTTGGTGACCGACTCCATCACCATCAACAGCGTCTGGTATCGCTGCACAACCGACCGGTTTTTGGTCGCCAATGAGGATACCCTGCGGGTCATGCTGGATGTGGGAATTCCCACCAACGCGGTGAAAGTCTCCGGCTTTCCGGTTTCCCCTGGCTTTGCGGTAGAACTGCCGCCGAGGCCCGGGCCGGCCCCTGGAGTGGTCCCCCGGGTGCTCTACATGATCAATGCCGGGAAAGCGACGGCTCCGGCCGTGGTCGCCCGGCTTCTTCAAATTCCGGGCATCCATCTGACAATAACCGTTGGAAAGGACGAAGTCCTGCGGGGCCTCATTGAGCAGGCTGCCGCAGGCCGTCCCATTGAGATCCATGGCTGGACCGACCGCATGCCGGAGTTGCTCATGAGTCATCATCTTCTGATCGGCAAAGCGGGGGGAGCGGCTGTCCAGGAGACCATCGCCGCCCGCACGCCGATGCTCATGACCCATGTGGTCCCGGGCCAGGAAGAAGGCAATGCCCGGCTCTTGGTCGAAAATGGGTGTGGGGCCGTGTGCAAGACGCCTGAGATCTTGGGACGCACGGTCGAACGCTTGTTTGCGGACGAGGCCCGCCAATGGCGTCTATGGGAGGCGAACATCACCGGTCTGAGCCGACCGGATGCCGCCGTGCGCACTGCGGAGTTCATCTTGGGAGAGGTTGGGGATTGATCCGGCCCGGGCTTGGGCCAAAATCGGCGCGTCATGACCCCACGCCCCCCTGCTAACCCGATCCGTGCCTTCCTCTTCGATATTGGCAATGTGCTCCTGAAATTCGATTTTTCGGTGGCCTTGCGGGCCGTCGCTGCCCACAGCAAGGTGCAAGATCCCATTGCGGTATTGGCCACCGTCGACCAGATCAAGGTGGCCTACGAAGATGGGCAGATCGAGCGAAACGCGTTCTTGCGGGCGGCCTTCGATGTGCTTGGCTATACCGGATCGGAGGCGGACTTCGTGGCAGCCTGGGAGGACATCTTTGAGCCCAACGCCCCGATGGTTGCGCTCGTAGAGACGCTCCAAACCCAATACCCCCTCTATCTCCTGAGCAACACCAGCGACATCCACCGCGAGTACATCTTCCGCCGGTACCCGTTCTTTAAGAATTTCGCGGCAGGGGTTTACAGTTACGAGGTCCATACTTCCAAGCCTGGTAAAGAGATCTACGGCATTGCTTGCCGGGAGCTAGGCATCCGGCCTGAAAGCACCTTTTTCATCGACGATCTACTGCCGAACATCGAAACGGCCCGGGCGCTTGGGTTTATCTGCCACCACTACCATTCTGACCGCCACGGGGCCCTGCTCAAAGACCTCCAGCGCTACGGGATCGCCGTCGGCTCTTAGGAGCCTGCTCCTACGCCGTCTTTCGAAGGAAGGACACGCCGGCCGGGGTCTTTTCCTTGAGCCCGAAGAAATGGGAGAGGCTGGCGGCCACGTCGGCAAAGGTCTTCCGTGTGCCCAGGGGCAGCGCGGGACCCTCATGAAGAACCATCAAGGGCACCTCTTCCCGTGTGTGATCGGTCCCGGGAAAGGTCGGATCATTTCCGTGGTCGGCGGTGATGATCAACAAGTCGTCTGTCTCGATCTGGGGTAGGAAGCCGGAAAGCCAGCGGTCGAATTCCACGAGGGCCCGCGTGTAGCCCTCCAGATCCCTCCGGTGGCCGTACAGGGTGTCGAAATCGACTAGGTTGGCAAAAAGCAGGCCGCTTTCGAGCGCTTGCCAGCGTTGTTCGATACGGGCCATGCCCTCGGCGTTGGAACTGGTGGAAAAGCCCGCGGTGATCCCGCTGCCCCCAAAAAGATCGGTCACTTTGCCTACGGCTTCCACCGGAAAGCCCTCGTCGGCGATCGCATTAAGAACCGTGCGCGGGGGAATGATCGCATAATCCTGTCGGCCTGCGGTTCGGGCGAACCCGCCTGGGGCCCCCGTGAACGGCCGGGCAATGACGCGTCCGATGGCCCAAGCGTCCGAGTGTCGGCGGGCAGTCCGGCAAAGGTCGTAGAGGGCTTCCTGGGGCAGGACATTTTCGTGGGCAGCGATTTGGAGGACCGAGTCTGCGGAGGTGTACAAGATGGGCCGTCCTGTACGCAGGTGTTCGGCCCCGAGTTGTTCCAAGATCGCCGTGCCGCTTTGCCGGGTGTTGCCCAGGAACTCCATCCCGGTCTCCTTGGTGAGAGCTTCCACCAAAGGCCACGGAATGGAGTCGAATGTCGCGAATCCTTGCTTGAGAATGACCCCAGTGAGTTCCCAGTGCCCCGTAACGGAGTCTTTGCCGGCCGAGCGCGGCTGCATCCGCCCGTAACTGGCCACGGTGTGCTGGGAACGGGCATCAAAGACGTCACCGGTCAGGATCTTCCAGAGCCCGAAGGAGTACAGCGCGGAAAGCTCCAGGCCTGGGTTGGCGGCCAGGATATGCCCCAGGGTATTGGCCCCCGGGTCCCCGTAAAGGCTGGCGTCGGGGGCGAATCCGCAGCCAACACTGTCGAGCACTAGGAGCAGGGCACGCATATATATGCATTGAAAACCCAAACGGATTCAAAAGGGGACCCTATAACGATAGGGAAAAGCCCCGGTTCTGGGCTCATTCGAGTTGGCTTGCGCCCGAAAGACCATGCTAGGTTCCTGCGTGCACAAGTCGGAATCCATTTTTGTTGCGGGTAGTCGCGGCCTCGCTGGAGGAGCTATCACCCGTGAACTCCTCTCCCACGGGTATGAAAATCTGCTCACAGCCACTCGTTCGCAGGTCGACCTCCGGGAACGGGAGTTGGTGCGCCAGTACTTCGAGCGGATGCGGCCTTCGGTAGTGGTTATTGCCGCCGCCAGAGTCGGCGGGATCAAGGCCAACAACGATTTCCCGGTCGAGTTTCTGCTCGAGAACCTCAAGATCCAAAACAACCTGCTGGAGGCCTCCTTCGATTTCGGCGTCCGCAAGTTGCTCTTTCTTGGCAGTTCCTGCATTTACCCCAAATTTGCGAGCCAACCGATCGGGGAATCCCAGTTGCTCACCGGAACGCTGGAGCCCACCAATGAAGCGTATGCCATTGCCAAAATAGCCGGCATCAAGCTCTGCCAGGCTTACGCGCGGCAATACGGGAGCAATTTCATTTGCGCGATGCCCACCAATCTATATGGGCCCGGGGATAATTTTGACCTCCAAAGCTCCCATGTGCTTCCCGCCCTCATGCGGAAGGTTCATGAAGCCAAGGAGGCTAACGCGCCGACCGTCTCGGTGTGGGGAACCGGGAAACCGAGGCGGGAATTCCTCCATGTCGAAGATCTTGCCAGCGCCTGCCGCTTTCTTTTGGAGAACTATGAGAGCCCGGAGATCGTCAATGTGGGTTGCGGGCAGGATGTCTCAATCCGGGAGCTAGCGGAGATGATTTGTGGGGTGGTGGGATTCCGGGGCGAGTTGGAGTTTGAGGCGGACAAGCCTGATGGAACCCCACGCAAGCAGTTGTGCGTGGAAAAGCTCAGCGGGTTGGGCTGGCGGCCGCGGATTGGTTTGCTCGAAGGAATTACGCGCACTTACGGCTGGTACTGTGGAACCCGACGGGCGTAGGTTTATAGGTTAGTTAGGTTCATCGACTCTGTAAAACAACGGTCCGTTCCAGAATCATCCCCGGTTCAATGCGGTCCCAACTCCACTCCAAGATTTCGGCCTCCCAAGCCGAAAACGTTATGAGCCAGAAACCAATGCAAGTCTTGTTGATTGATGACCATGAGGTTGTTCGTCACGGGCTGCGCGCTCTTGTGGCAGGCCACTCCCAATACCAGATCTGCGGCGAAGCAGCCGATGGACGCACCGGTGTACGCTTAGCCCACGAACTCAAGCCGGACTTGGTGGTTATGGATATCTCCATGCCTGGCATGAATGGACAGGAGGCGACCCGCCTGATCCGGGAAAAATGTCCAAACTGTGAAGTCCTCATCCTATCGATGCACCAGTCCGAGCACCTCATTGGCACAGCCTTAAGTGCCGGTGCACGAGGGTACGTGCTCAAAAGTGATGCGGCCTTGGACCTGATCGCCGGACTGGACTCTTTGCGTCTGCGGAAGCCGTTTTTTTCCGGCCAGGTTGCCGATATAGCCAAGCTGGTTCTTGCACGCGAAGCGAAAGCCGCGGGCCTGGTCCGGCGCGCAGCGGCTGGCGAGTTAACCGGTCGCGAACGGGAAATTCTTCAACTTTTGGCCGAGGGGCACACTAACAAGAGCGTGGCCAAGGTTTTGCGGATCAGCGTGAAAACGGCTGAAACTCACCGGGCCCGGATCATGCGCAAGCTGCAGGTGGATTCGGTGGCCAACCTGGTGAGGTATGCGATTCGAAACCAAGTCATCGAGCCTTAGGCGAGTAGGGGGGGGCGACCCTTCTGCGGGGCGCCGAGGGCAGACACTGGCAGACACTGGCAGCCTGGGGGCACAGCTTGAACTGCGCAGGGAGGAGCGGGGCAGGGCCGCCGTTCCTTGTCACCACTGGATGACTGAACTGGCCCAGGTCAGGCCGCCACCGAAGACCACCAGCAAGACATAGTCGCCGACTTGCATGCGTCCAGTCCGATGGGCCTCATCCAGGGCAATGGCCACTGCCGCCGCGCTGGTGTTGCCAAAACGATCGAGATTGATCATGAAGCGTTCAATTGGCACATCCATCCGGCTGGCGATGGCTTCGATAATCCGCATGTTGGCTTGATGGGGAATGATGCAAGCCAAGTCCTCGGCCCGGATCCCGCTCTGCTCGAGCACGGTATTGGCCGCTGTCAGCATGGCATTGACGGCCTGCTTGTAGGTCTCTTTCCCATTCATTTTGATGGTATTAAGACGCTGGTCGAGATTGTCAGCGGACACCGGGTAACGGCAACCGCCGCCCGGGATATAGAGGATATCGGACAGATCCCCATTGCTGCCCATATGGGTGGCGATGACGCCGTGGCAGCCGCCCCGATGACGCAGGACCGCGGCGCCAGCGCCATCCCCGAAGAGCACGCAGGTGTTGCGATCGGTCCAATCGATGATCGAGGAGAGCTTGTCGGCTCCGATGACCAGGATGGTGTTGTAGGTGTGGGAGGTGATGAATTGCTGGGCGATTTCCAGCGCGTACAGGAAGCCCGAGCAAGCAGCGCTCACATCGAAACAGGCGGCTTTCTTGGCCCCGATCTTGGCTTGGACAAAACAGGCAGTGCTCGGGAAGAGCATGTCCGGGGTCACGGTGGCCACCAGGATCAGATCCACGTCCATGGCTGTAATCCCGGCATTGTCCAAAGCGGCATGGGCAGCTTTGGCTGCCAGGTCGCTCGTGGTCTCGTTCTCCGCAGCGATCCGCCGCTCGCGAATCCCGGTGCGCGAGATAATCCAGTCATCGCTGGTCTCTACCAACTTCTCCAATTCGGCGTTGGTGAGCACCCGCTCGGGCACGTAACTGCCCGTGCCGATTATCGAGACGGTACGCTTAGGCAGGTTGTGCCGAGCGCGAGGCTGTGGACTTTTCATTGTAACGCTCCACTTCTTGGATGATGTGAGGGTTGACCTGTTGACGGATGCTTTCGGCGGCCATCCGTATCGCGTTTTTGATCGCCACCGGAGAACTGCCGCCGTGGGCGATGATACAGACTCCGTTGACGCCTAATAGCGGCATCCCGCCATATTCCTCGGCGCTGGTCTTTTTCTTGATGGCACGGAAGGCGGGTTTGGCCAGTAGCCCTCCGAGTTTGGTGAGCGGAGTCGCGTAAATTTCGTGCTTGAGCCAAGCGAAGATGGCGCTTGCGAGCGCTTCACTGGTCTTGAGGACGATATTGCCGGTGAACCCGTCGGCGACAACGACTTCCACCGGGTTGCCGAACAAATCGTGGCCTTCGACATTGCCGCGGAAATTGAGGCCGCTGGTTTTGAGCAACTCAAAGGATTCCCTGGTGAAATCGTTACCTTTTTCGTCCTCGGTGCCGATGGACATCAAGCCAACCGAAGGATTGGTGTAGCCGAGAACGTGGCGGGAATAGACCGAGCCCATGATGGCATTATGGAGGGTCTGGGTGGGTGTGGGATTTGTATTGGCTCCCGCATCAATCAACACGAAGAGGTTGGTCTGCGTGGGCATGGTGGCCGCGATCCCGGGCCGTTCGATGCCGGGCAGCGTGCGCAGCTTGATAGTTGAAGCTGCTACGGCAGCCCCGGTATGGCCCGCGCTCACGACGGCTTCAGCATCCCCGCTTTTGACAAGGTCCACAGCCCGGCTGACCGAGGAGTCCTTCTTCCGGCGGACTGCGTCCACGGCCGAGTCGCCCATTTCAACGACCTGCGTGGCGTGGGTGATTTCGATGCGCCGATCGTTGCAGCCGATCCGTTTAAGCTCGGCTTCCAAACGCGGCGTATCGCCAGTGAGGTAAAGCCGGGTGATTTCCGGGAATTCGCGAAGAGCCAAGGCGGCGCCTTCAATCAAACTACCCGGCCCATCATCATGGCCCATAGCGTCGAGCGCGATCTTCATGGGCGCAGTTCGGGCGCTAAGGCCGACTTACTCAAGCGCAAAAAAAGATTCAGCCGCCTTTGCCAGGATGCAAGGCGGCTGAAGAACTTTCCGTAAGGTGATTAGGCTCCTGCGATGGTTAACACTTGGCGGCCTTTGTAATAGCCGCAGGAAGGGCAGGCGGTGTGCGACACCACGCTGCTTCCGCACTGGCCACACTTGGCCAAGGTTGGGGCATGCCAACGGTTGGCGGCCTTGCGCGTGCGCAGGCGCATTTTCGACATCTTGCGTTTTGGAACTCCCATATCAGTTGGTCTCTTTAATTTTTAATTGGTCAAGGGGGCCCCAAATCTCACTGGGTCCCGGGAGCGTTTCGCTCTCGGCACCCTGCGGATAAGAAGCCGGTGTGCACTCCTTCTGGCCATTCCAATCGCAATGCGGATGGGGCGGAAGGGCGAGCAAGATGTCTTCCCTTACCAAGGGTGTCAAGTCCACCATTTCACCACTTGTCAATTCGACTTGGCAGGCGAAATCGTGGATTTCGATCCGGTGAGGGAACGATTCGAGGCAAGTCACGCACTGGAGCTCCAGGTCAACGGCCACCGAGCCAGTGGCGAAAAGCCCCCCGTCGCTTAGTCCGACATCCAGCGAATAGCTCACCGGGCTGGTCGGGCGCACGAACTCCGGGTGCTGCAAGTCGAGGATCGAATTGGGCTCTTCGCCTTCGAAGTGTTTGCCCTCCGCTGGGATTTGATTGAGATGAACCTTCATAATACTTTCTCCGGGCTTAGGTTTCCGATCTGGCTGCTTCCCAATTTGGCTTGTCGGTGGGTGGTCGCCAGCAGTTTTTCCCTTAACGCGCTGACCACCGCAGGTGGAACAAAGCTCTCCACGTTTCCGCCCAGCGTGGCGATCTCCTTCACAATCCGCGAACTGAGGTAAGTGTACTCCTCCTTGGGCATTAGGAAAATGGTTTCGATGGTGGGCTCCAGTTTCCGGTTCATCAAAGCCATTTGGAATTCGAACTCGAAATCCGAGATGGCCCGTAGCCCTCGAATGACAGCACTGGCCTGGTTCCGGAGCGCGAATTCGACCAGAAGGCCGTTGAAACGGGTGATCCGCACATTCGGGGTCCCGGCCGTGGTCGCCTCCAAGAGGGCCACCCGCTCGTCCGGGCTCAAAAGAGTGCGTTTCTGATCATTATAGGCCACTGCCACGAGGACCTCGTCAAAAAGCCGGGCCGCCCGCTGGATTACGTCCAAGTGCCCATTGGTGACCGGGTCAAAGCTGCCAGGATAAATTGCGCGTCTCACGGGGAGCACCTTGCCTGAGCGCCGGATCGGTGGAAAGCTGTGTTTGTTGCGAATGACGGAGGAGGTCCTCAGTCTGAAGGGCGAAGGGCCTGATTCCGTACGGCCAACGGCTTGATTCTGGAAGGCCAAGGGCCTCCTTCTGGAAGGCCAACGGCGTGATTGTGGAAGGCCAACGGCCTGATCTATTCCAGCCCAGGGCAGCGCCCCATAAGCGCTAACCCCCTGGAACTGAGATTAGGGCGCCCTTTGAGGGCTCCGCCGTCTGTGGGGCCGCATCCCAGGGCGTTGCCCTGGGCTGGGGCTAGCGATGCCCCTTCGGGGCGACGGGCCTACGGCCGGAATGCCCCATTCGGGGCGACGGGCCTACGGCCGAATTCCCACCCGCCAACGGCCCGTCTCGAAGGCCAACGGCCTGATCTATCCCCAGCCCAGGGCAACGCCCTGGGT
>JAYVTN010000015.1:0-2263 GCA_043788785.1 Spartobacteria bacterium
AAGCCTAAGCGGCCTTGTAGGGGAGACCTTTTCGGTCGGCGCCCTGATTTCCAGCTACTTACACACTATGGCCCCCTCCAGTAGCGAAAGTCGGGCTAAGCCTGCGACGGGAGAGGAGTTGGTGGCATTCCGTTCCAAGCCCGAGTTCCGGATCGTGGAGATCACAGGGGCACCGAGCATCGATGTGTCGCAGACGACTTTTCCAGAAAAATGGCGGGAGCTGCCGGTTTACCGATGGGATACGGCCTCGGCATTGGGCATTGAAGAGAGAATGCGGGGGATGGGCGATCAGAAGCCAGCGGGGTTGGGGATCACGAGGGAGATGTGGCTGGATGAGAACGGGCGCGGGTTAACCTTTCGCGACCAGATCACGGGCCAGATGCAGCAGACCTGGCGCTTGGATGCGGCGGAAGGGCAGGACTTGGGATCCGTGCGCAACGCTGGACAGGGGCAACTGATCACGCGCAGTCCCCAGAGCGGTGCGCCGGGAGTCGAGATCCGCACCCGGGCGATCAATCTGGAAGCGACAGGGCGCATGCAGCGGACTCCATCCTTTGCCGCCACTGGTTGGCGTTCAGACGCCGATAGTTTGAAGGTGAGTCTGAACCTGCCGCCTGGATGGCGGCTGTTTGCGCTCTTCGGGGCCGACTGGGTCCGGGGCGACTGGCTGACGGCGTGGACGCTTCTGGATTTGTTTCTGCTCCTTATTTTCACGCTCGCCGTCTTCCGCCTGAGCGGCTTGACGGGTGCCGTCCTGGCGTTCCTTGCATTCGGGATCTCGTATCACGAGCCCGATGCGCCCCGCTACGCGTGGCTGGTGCTGCTAGTCCCCCTGGCTTTGGAGCGTGTCATTCCTGTGGGCCGTGGACGCAAGGCGTTGGCTGTGGGCAAGTGGCTCTGTGTGGGCGTCCTTGTGCTGGTGCTGGTTCCCTTCGTGGCCCAGCAAGTCCAGCAAGCCCTTTACCCGCAACTGGAACAGGTCAGTGGAGGGTACCAGATTGAGCATTTTGTGACTCCGCCAGACTTTGTAGCGGAAGGCGGGGCTCCCTCAGCCACCACGTGGGTAGGGGACCAGAAGGTTCCCGGGAATTTCTCTATGGCTAGTCGCTCGGCCGTTTCAGTGAACTCCAAGCAGGCCAACCTCTCCTATGACTCCAAGGCCCGCATCCAGACCGGCCCCGGGGTGCCCGAATGGAAGTGGCGCACTGTCGAATTCGGTTGGAACGGGCCCGTTCAAGCGGTGCAGAAGGTGCGCCCGATCCTGATCCCGTTGGGGCTGGAACGGATCCTGACCGTGGCGCGGATTGTTTTGCTGTTGGCGCTGGCCGCCTTGCTCTTGAATGCGCGCCAGATGGGAACGGCACTGTTCAAAGCTGGCACTCGAACGGCCGTGCTCTTCATGGCCGCATTGTTGGCCTGCACTGCCGGGGCCCACGGACAAAACCCGGATAAGGCGACCTTGGAGACCCTGCGTGCCCGCCTTTTGGAAGCATCGCCCGTGTATCCCAATGCGGCGGACATTTCCTTGGTGAGCTTGAAAGTCGACGGTCGCCGGATCGTGATGGACGTGGAGATCCATGCGGGGATTCGTACAGGCGTGCCGCTTCCGGGGCGATTCCCGGTCTGGTCGCCGCTCTCGGTTTCCCTCGATGGCAAGCCGGAGGCTGCGCTGCGTCGGGAGGACGGCTATCTATGGGTGCTCGCGCCAGAAGGGGTTCACCGGGTCCACGTGGAAGGAGTACTGACCAACAGCACGGAATGGGAGTGGGCTTTTCAGCTAAAACCACGGGTGGTCAAAATCGATGCGGCGGACTGGACTTTCAGCGGGGTACGTCCGGATGGCGTTCCAGAAGGACAAGTCTTCTTCGCGCTCAAGCAGAAGGCAGCCGGCAACCAAGCCAGTTATGATCGGCAAGACCTGCAGACCATTGCGGTCATCGACCGGAATTTGGAGATGGGTTTGATTTGGCAGGTGCGCACCACCGTGAGCCGGTTGTCGCCCGCAGGCAAAGCGTTGGCTTTGCGCGTGCCGCTCTTGCCCGGGGAGAACGTGCTGTCGGCAAACGCGGTGGTCAAAGACGGGTTCATCGAAGTGCGCATGGGTGCACAGGAGGATTCCGTGAGTTGGGAGAGTGGGCTGCCCATTGCCGAGCACCTCAAGCTGGAGACACGGGGCTCGGATGCGTGGGTTGAACGCTGGCATTTGGTAGCGTCGCCGGTTTGGAACGTGTCCCTGGCGGGGCTGTCGCCCGTATTCGAACCG
>JAYVTN010000016.1:0-2638 GCA_043788785.1 Spartobacteria bacterium
AAGCCTAAGCGGCCTTGTAGGGGAGACCTTTTCGGTCGGCGCCCTGATTTCCAGCTACTTACACACTATGGCCCCCTCCAGTAGCGAAAGTCGGGCTAACACCAAGAACCCCAAGCTCACCAAGGTTGATTCCGAAACGTTGCGCCGTTGCCCTCGCAGTGCCGGCGCCGGTTCACGCCAGGGGTGGCGGAGATGCGGCCTAGCGCTGGGTATGGACGAAAACGCCTTGCTTATTGCCTACGAGAACGTCGGGTTTCTTGTCCCCATTGAGGTCGACTGCCATTACCTGCGTCCCGACACCGGAATTGTTGTCAATGAGGTGGGGGATCCAGGAAGCGCTCGCTCCGTTGCGCCGAAGCTCGAACCACCATAGAACTGCAGGGGCCTGAGGTTCCGGATCCCCGGTGGGGCCGTGGGCCCAGAACCGTTTTCCAGTCACAATATCCGGAAGTCCGTCCCCGTTGATATCGGCGATATCGATTGCGTGGATTTGTGAGAAAATGATCCCTGTTTCCCCGGCTGCCTCTGGCGTGCCTGTGATGAGGTGCTGTATCCAGTTTTTGGGAGCGGGTTCGCCGGTCTGTTCGAACCACGCCAGCCCGTACTCATGGGCTGCGAGGCTGGTGATCACGTCCATCTTGCCGTCCCCGTTGACATCCATGGCGTACATCTGGGCTCCACCTTTCCCCCACGCGGCTTCATGAAAAATCCATGGGCCCTCGGCGCCAGCGTTCGCGGGTTGTTCCCACCAGCCGCGGCTTTCGAGGATATCCATGCGTCGGTCCCCATTTACGTCTCCACAGCCAATCCCATGGGTGAATCGCTGGAAAGGCCCTTTGCCCACGGCATGCCAGGTCCACACTTCGTTCGGCTTGGTCCAGTCGGCTTGGGCATAGCCAATGCTGCCGCCGCTCATGCACACCAGCTCGGGTTTGCCGTCGCCCGTGACGTCGGCAAGCATCGGGGATTCATTATCGGTCACCTCCAGAATTGTGTGGGCGGTCCAGGGGATCTCTTTTCCTTGTGGATTTTCCCACCAAACCGTGGGTTTGCCCGGAAACCCGATTACGCAGTAGTCCACCCAGCCATCGCCGTTGAAGTCGGCCGCGTAGGAGGTGAAGTTATCCGAATAAGCATTCTTGCCGCTCAGAGCGCCTTGGAAACCAGCGATGCTGGAGTCGTTGAGTTTGAAGGAGGCGGTTGCGGGTGCGATCGGATGCCGTTTCCCAAATCTGGGTCCCTCGTACCAGAACGGTCCGGAAAGGATATCGGGGTTGCCGTCCCGGTTGACGTCTGCGGCACAAGCCCCTTCGGCCCAAAATTCGTTGGTGAGTTGCTGCTGTTTCCATTGGCCATCGAGAGCCGGGGGGGGAGTTGATTGGCCCCAGGCACTAGCGGCAGCGGTCACGAGCAATAGAAGAGGGAAGGGTTTCATGAGGCGATGCGCTAGCCTCCGGCTTTGGAGAGAGAGGCACAAGCTTTGTACCGTGCCACCGTAGCATGGGCTTCCAGCCCATGGTCCGCGCCACGCAGTATCACCCCTGCCGTCGACACGCCCTGCAAAGGGACCAAAATGACCAAAGGGACCTAAACGACAAAAAAAGAGCCCGTTAGGGTCACGATTTCGGGGCCCGTCACGGTGGTGGACGGGACCATGGGGCTCGCATTTTTGTCCCTTTGGTCCCTTTGCTTGATGCTTCGACGGCCAGGGAGGATGCGCTGCGCGGGACGTGACCATGTGCTGGAAGCCCATGCTACGGTGGCGGGGCCCTACTCGACGGGTTCCTCGTGGCCGCTCTGGAGCATTCGAGCCCGGTGCTGGCGTAGCGGTAAGCGGATGGTCAGCGTCAGGCCCTTGCCTTCATCGGTCATCAAATCAATCTCGCCCGCGTGCTCCCGCACTATCCGCCGTACAATGAGCAATCCCAGCCCGGACCCGCTCGCCTTGGTGGTAAAATAGGGTTCGAAGATTTTGCTCATATCTTCCTGCGAGATGCCGCCCCCGGTATCGGAGAAGGAAATGCACAGGAAGTCTTCTTCCACAAATGTGCTGATATGCAGGATCCCGCTGGTTTTCATCGCCTGGAAAGCGTTCTTGATAACGTTGTAGAAGGCGCGCTTGAGTTGGTTGCGGTCGACTTCCAGCAACGGCACATCCGCCCTGAGTTCCTGCTCGACCAGGATGTCGCGATCGTCGATTTCCGGCCGCAGGAATGCCACCGATTCCTCCACCAACGCGTTGATGTTTTCCAGAGAAAGCTCCAGACGGGTCGGCCGGATTGCCCCGAGAAACTGTTGGACGGTGGAATCCAGACGCTGGATCTCTTCGCGGGCTACTTCGATGGATCGCTTCAGGTCGGTGCGGATAGGTTCGGATACTTTGCGCACCTTGCGTTCCAGAAGCTGCAAATGGATGTTGAGGGAATTGAGTGGATTGCCGATCTCGTGGGCGACCCCGGCCGCCAAGAGCGTCAGGGCGGAGAAACGCTCGCTCTGAATGGTTTCCTCCGTGGAACGGCGCGATTCGGTGACATCGCGCAGAATGACCGCATAGCCGACCATCTCGTCCTCGCTGGTCTCCGAGCGTTTCCCGGGAGTTTCGAGATGGAGCGGGACGATGTAGAAATTCACGAACCGG
>JAYVTN010000017.1:0-2687 GCA_043788785.1 Spartobacteria bacterium
CCTTGATGAAGGCCAGCCCTTTGGCCCCGAAGTTCTTGGCCATCTGGGTGAGTTCCTCGATTTGGCCAGTTGTGATGCAGGCAAAGCCCTGGGCATTGATAGCCTTGACGCAGCCGCCGGAGTCCAGAGCCCCCCGGAAGACCTTGAACTGGCTTTGCTCGAAGACGCCGTCGAGAGCCACCAGTTCCATGCCGAAGCGGGTGTCAGGCTTGTCGGACCCGAAGCGGTTGAGGGCTTCCTGGTAGGTGAGGCGAGGGAACGGGGTGGGGATGTCGATGCCTTTGGCGGCCTTGAACACGCGGCCAAGCAGCCCTTCGATGAGGGAATAGATATCCTCAGGTGTAATGAACGACGCTTCCATGTCCACCTGGGTGAATTCGGGCTGGCGGTCCGCGCGCAGGTCCTCATCCCGGAAACATTTGGCGATCTGGAAGTACTTTTCGATGCCGCCCACCATCAGGAGCTGCTTGTACTGCTGGGGGGCCTGGGGAAGCGCGTAGAAGCTGCCCGGATTCAGCCGGCTGGGCACCAGGAAGTCGCGGGCCCCTTCGGGAGTGGACTTGGAAAGGATCGGGGTCTCGATTTCCAGATAGCCATTGTCGTCGAGGAAATCGCGGATGGTTTTAGCCACGCGATGGCGCAATTTGAGGTTGCGCGTCATCATGGGCCGGCGCAGGTCCAGATAACGGTGGTGGAGGCGCAGGTCCTCGTTGCCGCTGTCGCTGTCGATGGGGAAAGGGGGCACATCCGCCTTGTTGAGAACGCTCAAATGGCCGACGACAATCTCAACGTGGCCGGTTTCCAAACGGCTGTTCTCGGTGCCCGGCAGGCGGGCGGCAACAATCCCGGTGAGGGAAACCACGTCCTCGCTCCGGAGGGAATGGGAGGCTTCGGCCACGGCCGGGTGCTCGTCGGGGCGGAAGACGACCTGGGTCATCCCTTCGCGGTCGCGCAGGTCAATGAAGATGACGCCCCCATGGTCCCGGCGCGAATTGACCCAGCCAGCTAGCGTGACGGTTTGCCCGATGTGCTCCTGACGCAGGCTGTTGCAAGTCGTAGTGCGATACATAATTAAGGGCCGGGAATGTAACGGTCGGCGTGGGAAATGGCAGGGAAAAGTGCAAAAACCGAACGGCTTGCAGCAGTCATTGAGAATCGGCCCCGGTTGCCCATAGACTCGCAGGCATGGATCCCAAGCATGTTGAAGAGTTCATCAAATTTTTGAAATTCCCGAGTATCTCCACCGATCCGGGGCATAAGGAGGACGTGGGCCATTGTGCGCAGTGGCTTGTGGAGAAGCTCGGTTCCATCGGCTTGATCTCGCACCTTTACCTTACTGGGGGGCATCCGATCGTTGTTGCGCGCAATGCCCACCAACCCGGCCGACGCACGGTGTTGATCTATGGCCATTATGACGTCCAACCCGTGGATCCTGTGGCGCTCTGGGATTCGCCTCCCTTCGAGCCCAGAATCCAGGACGAGATGGTGTATGCCCGCGGGGCGACCGACAACAAAGGCCAGATCTTGGCCCATATCCTTGGGGTCGCCGACACTTTGGCCGAGAAGGGCGATTTGCCCGTCAACCTGATCTTCTTGATCGAGGGCGAAGAGGAAGTCGGTAGTACGCACCTCGAAGAGTTCCTTTTAGCCCAACGCGAGCAACTCCGTTGCGATGTGGTCGCGGTCTCCGATACCGGGATGGTGGCCAAGGGGGTCCCTACCCTTACCTATGGATTGAGGGGTGTTGCCGCTCTGGAACTCAAAGTCACGGGCCCCTCTACCGACCTTCATTCGGGGATTTTCGGGGGCGCCGTCGCCAATCCGGCCACCGTCCTTGCGCGCCTGATCGCTTCCTTACACGATTCGGACGGACGGGTGGCGGTTCCGGGATTTTACTCCGAAGTGGCTCCCTTGCAGGAATGGGAGCGCGATGCGTGGGCGAGACTGCCGATGGGCGATGCTCAACTACAAGCCCTGACCGGGGTGCCAGCCCTCGCCGGAGAAGCCGGCTTCACGGCCTTGGAACGGATTTGGGGACGGCCGACGTTGGAGCTCAACGGGATCGGCGGCGGTTTCCAGGGACAGGGCACAAAAACAGTCATTCCCAGGGAAGCTTTCGCAAAATTGACACTCCGGCTCGTGCCAAACCAGAACCCCGGGCAATTGCTGGAGCGCGTGAGTGAGCATCTGCGCACCCAATGCCCACCCTCCGTCCGCCTGGAGATCACCCAAGGGCACGCAGGCGACCCTTATTTGACGGACCCGCACTCGGCCTTTGGAAGCGCGGCGCAACGGGCGCTGGCCCGGACATTCGGACCAGAGGTGGCTCTGATACGGGAAGGTGGAAGTATCCCTATTGTGAACACCTTCCGACGGGTTTTGGGCGTGGAAACGTTGCTGCTGGGCCTCGCGTTGCCCGATTGCCGGGCCCATGCCCCGAATGAGAATTTTCCGTTGGAGAACTTCTTTGCGGGGATGGCGCTCAACCGGGTGTTGTTGGAGGAACTGGCCATTGCCTAGCTAGTGTACCGCTCCACAATTAACGTAACATTTGACGCTTGGGATTTGTGTGCTGGGCAACAAAGGTTACGTTAATCCTTGGGGCTGAATTTGGAAGGAGGGCTGGCCCGGGAGCTGCCGGGCGGTGGCACGGGTAGTGCTCTGCTAAGGGTGTTCTACCCCCCCCC
>JAYVTN010000018.1:0-14274 GCA_043788785.1 Spartobacteria bacterium
GAGGACCTTGACCAGCTCCGTGTGTTCGACGTACCGGACCACGCCCTTGATCTCGATGGGTTGCCCGGCGATCTCGGCCCGCAGCACGTCTTTGACGCCTGCTTGTTGGCGGATGTATTTGCCGATCGTGAAATGGTAGCCGATGAGGACCACGAAGCCGGATACCACGGCGGTGGCCACCTCGGCCTCGCTGAGGGTGATGGCGGCCATTGGGAGGGATACCGGCCACGGACCAACCATGGCGCCGTGACCGGCGATTCTCCCCCCAGGGAAAGATGCGAAGATGAACTGGAGCAGGATCTCACGCGAAGGCGCGAAGGCGCGAAGGGCTGCGAAAAGGAAGGCGATGGTGATCATGCGGTGCCTCCCTGGGTTGCCGGAACCGGAACCCCCAGAACTTGCAGGGCTACTGCGCCGGTGCTGCACATGCGCTGCAGGAGGGTTGCAGCCCCGAGCTGGCTGTCCATGACGCCAGGGCCAGCGCCCGCACGTCGTTGGCCGTGAGCAGTTCGCCCTGGCGGCTCCGGAAGGCGGTGCTGAGGCCCTGGACATAATCCAGCTTGGTGTCCCGGTCGAAACTGGAGACGGCGGCATCGAGCACGATCTGCCCTGCCAAGCTGAGGGCTTTGCGGCCCACGTAGGAACCGGTTTCGCGCCATTTGGCTTTGGTGTCCGGGCTCATGTTTGCGCAGCCGGGGAGCAGCAGCAGGGCGGCGAGAAGCAGGGAGACCGGCCGCCACTTCGGCAAAGCCTTGGGGGCTCTGGCGGTGCAGTACCCATTGCAATTGGCGTCGCCCTTATGGCAGTCAACGCCGCAAATGTTCACACCCCATCGTCCGGCTGGCGCAGTCGGCGAGGCGGCTGCTTCGGGCGAGCCGTGTGCGAGTGCGCCAAGAGGGGCGGGATCCACGAGCTGGTAGCCGTTGCCAGCCGAGCACTTCAGGAGGTTGCGCAGGATCTGGTAGGCAATCGCGTTGATGACTAAACAAACTGCCGCGAACTCGGGCGGCAGCTTGCCCGTGGCTCCGGCGGCGCTGACCAGGAGGATGACCGCGACCACCATCCAGAACTCGGTCGTGCGCCGGCCCGGGGTGATGGGCGAACACGCAATGACTTCCGCCAGCCCGGCAAGTTCGCCCGGGCCGGGAATGGGTTGGGGATTTACTTTGGCGCGCTCCGGTGGTGAGGTGGGTGGCGTGTTGTCCATTGCGGACGCCACCCTGCCAGCCCTCGTTCCAGAGCGCCAAGGCCCCATGAGCCCGGTGAGTTGCATGCGGGAAAATCGCCGGGAACGGCCATCCGGGGCTGTCTGGGAATGGCCGGGAACCGGATCGGGCGTTATGAGGAGGGCATGGAAACACCCCGGGAAATCATCGCATCAGAGGACCAGCCAACGCCGTCGTCAACGCTCACCACAGAAGCCAGCGCGCTCGTGGCCATGTGGAAGAAGATCGTCCTCAAGAAGTTTGCCGACGCCGAGGGCGAGACCAATCCCATGGGCAAGCGGCTCATCGAGCATGGCGCGATGTGCTATTTCAACGTCGCTACGGAACTGGAAGATGCCCTGCGGCGATGCGGCGCTTAGCTTCATCCTTAAGCCACTCAAGCAAGATTGAGAACGTCCAGGATACTCCCGGCTTGATGATGTGCTGCTTGACGCCCTTCCAGATCTCCGAATTTCTGGTTGCTGCGAGGAACTCGTGCCCGTCCCAGGTGAGTCGAAAGATTACCGCTTCGAAGGGCTCGCCGTTTTCGTCATCAACCACGTTGCCCTCGACCAAACCCGCGTCCCGCATCAGCGCGACATGGTAGGCGATGGTTCGGTTATCGAATGCCGAGAGTTCGTCTGGCATTTTGCCGGCTTCCTCCCTGAGCAGCAGCATCCGGATAAGGTCCATGTCGCGCTTCATAATGTGTAGTTAGGGCAGGAATCCGCTGCGGGCGTGTTCACTGGGTGCCGTACCGGCGCAGGATCTCCTCCCGCTTTTGCGCGGCCGTTGGGCGTGGGCGCAACACGATATCCCTGTCATTGACGATGATTGGCGGCGTTGGCTGCGGCCGCTCGGCAAGCGCCCTCGTTGCTACGGCCTGCGGTTGGCGCGACTCCCACTCGGCGTGCTCGCGCGCTTCTTGTGCGGCCCGGGCGCGGTCGCTTTCCTCAAGGCGTTTGCGCACGGCCTCTCCTTCGAGGAGGTCCTGGTGGCTATCGTACATCTCAAGCCCGAGCCACGGGCCGAAGAAGCAGACGATCCCGACCAGAAATTTCGCTTTGGGGTCATCGATAAAACAGAGGACAAAGCAGATCACGACGACGGCCCAGCCAATGAGCCAAAGGGTGTCTTTACTGATAATCATACGACATCCTGTGCGGGCTGTGGAGTTGCCGTCAACCCGGTGTTCCTGGGTAGATATCTCGATCTGGTGAAAGCCGTCGGGCGGATCATCGAGTCCGAGCGTCAAGTGGGCCTTTTTACTTCTGGCGACGGGGAATAGTTATTTACTGAAGGCGTACTCGCTACAGCGATTCTTCCACATCCATCCCATCGGCAAGAGCCCGCAACGCCTGCACCCAATCGCGCGCTTGATTTGTTTCCCGAAGAGGGTGCGCCGGTAGAATCTCGCTTAGATCCCGCTGGTAAAATTGCGGGCCGGTCCCGATCGCGGCTTCCATTTCATTTGCAAGACTTCTTACCGCATTCGCCCATGGTTTTGCTTCGCACATGGCTACATTCGTTAACCTGTTCACACGTGAACAATCGAGCTAAAACTTTTGTATAGCGTCGACGAGAATCCGTTTGAGCTCCGACAGTTTACGTTCAGCCACTAGCGCCCGTTCTCGCCATGGCTCTTTTTCGGAATTTCCAGGGATAAGCTGTCGCTGTAATTCTCCATGCCCGAGTAAAGCTTCAGATGTAGTATTAAGCAGTCGGGCTAACGCCACGAGGATTTCCCCGCTTGGGATGCGTCCTCCTAGATAGTTACCAACAGCGGTAGGTGTGACCTGCAGCTCTCTTGCCAAGGCTGTGTTGTTCAAGCTCCGAGCCTCCATAAGACTGGCCAAGGCCCGGCCAAAATGAACATTCGTTGATTTATTTGGTTGCATGAAATGAACGTTCGTTTTAAACGTTTATTCATGTTCACACGAGAACAGGCAAAACACAGCCTGAAATTGAAGCGGTGGAGTTACCGGCGAGCGGCAGATTATATCGGGGTTTCCTATCAGCATTTAAGCGAAGTGCTCAACGGGCACCGTAGCTCGCGCAGGTTGTTGGACCGGATCTCAGCGCTGCCGAAGTCAGAACAGGGGGCCTCGAAATGAATGGTTCCGATTACTGGCTGGGATGCGGGCAGCCCGCCACCAATTCGGACCACCGGGTGCTGACCGGCGAGTTCGCGCACCTGGTGGAACATCTCAAAAAGGTGGGAATATCGCAACGAAAGGCCGCACCGCTCCTTGGAGTCACGTTCGAGCACCTAAACCGCTGCCTCAACGGTCACCGCACAAGCCGGAGCCTGATGGAGCGAATCAGCAAGTTGAACCGCCCGAATTGAATCCCATGGCACTTCCCGAGATCTCAATCGCGGACTGGAAAGGTTTTCGCGCCTGGCTGAGAGCTAGCGGCCTCCGCCTTGAGCGACGGAAACATACCACGGAACAGCAACGGCGCCAGATCCGGTTTCCCGGGATTGTCCAGCAGGCGCTCTCATTGGGGGTATCGCGGATCCACTTGTATTTCGTGCTGCGCGGCGACCGGAAGAGCCCGGGCTTGATGCGCCGTTATGAAGCGCTGCTCCAGGCTAACAAGAAAGCCCCCCGCAAATGAACGAAGCGCGGAAACCTTGGCAGGACGAGCTGGCGCTGGTGCGGCCGCTGAGCGGGGAAGAGCTCTTTCCCGGGCGCGAGTTCATCTACGTGCTGGAGGTGGCCCGTGTGCTGTCGATCTCGGAGAACCAGGTCATCGACCTGATCGAGAGCGGGGAACTGGTGGCGGTGAACATCGCCAGCCGGCTCTACAGCGACCAGCACCCCAAAGGCAGCAAGACGCCGAGGGCCTACTGGCGGGTATCGGTCAAGCACCTGACCGCGTTCCTGCAGGCCCGCAAAAGCAGCTGAGCCGCAACAAACCACTCACCCCCCCAGAACCCACCAACCATGAAAAATATCACGAAGAGACGCACGCTGAGCATCCCGGAAATCATCAGCCAAGAACTATTCATGGCCCGCCGGATGCGGGGCAAGATGAGGCAGGCCCGCCCGATATTGGACCGGCTGACGCTACGGTTCCGGGCAGTCGACCACTATGAGATGGCGGACCAACTGGGCAGGTCCATCGGTAGCCCTGTGCGGCTACTGGATTGCCCGGCCCGGAAGGAGGCCGCATGAGCGAGGCATTCATTACGATATCCGGCGCTAACGGGTTCCCGCGGATACATCTGATTCGCGGGTCATTTGAGCACGATCACATCGACGCGATAGCAACGGTGACCCGCAACGGCGAGACGCAATGGATCGGGGTGGGCCGGGTGCACGAGTGCCGGGGCGAAATATTCCGGGCGATTCGCGTCGGCCTGCGGATGCCGGGCGGCGGCTACCACCACCTGGGCGACTACTCCCTTTCCTGAACCCGGAATGCTCACACCAAGGACACCAAGCCGGACCCGGGCCAAAGCAAACCACAAAACCAACTTATGAAGACTCAACAACCCAACACCAATCCAGAGCGCGGCGAAGTGGCGGCAGCGAAGGAGGCGCTCAATTATCGGCGGCGGATGATGGAAGACTGCATCCGGAGCGTAATCGGCCAGCGGTATTTTGCCTGCACCACCAACGACCTGCCGCTGGTTTTTGAATGCGGCACGGATCGGACGGTTGGGGGGAATCAGACATCCGGGGAGGCTACTGCGGTAGCCATGGAGGGCAAGCCATGAGCCCGGAGCTATCCCTGACCGTGCAATGCCTCGGGCAGATCGCCGCCAACTTCTTGGCCCCTATTGCCTGCGCATTTATCGCGGGCTTCCTCTTCGCAATGTTTCGCACACCCCGTCCCTGATTATTCCTATGTCACACTACTATTCTGCACTGGCCCAGATCCCGGCTTCGGACGAGAACTTCAAGACGGCCCTCGCAGACGCGCCGATTGAGGTGCTCAACGAGGCGCTTGAGGCGCGGGCCCAGGCTAAATCGAAAACGGCGTTCCGGGCTCTCCGGAGCGAGATCCACCGGAGATACAAGGAGGCCGGGGACGGATTCGAGGAGATCGAGGATTTCGACGCTTACCGCAAACGCATTGAGGAGAAGGAACTCCATGATGGGTATCTACTAAAGAAAAGCGGCGCTGCCGCTAAGAGTGAGCCGGTGACGCTGGCCCGGCTCGACGCGATGCCGGTACCGGCGGCAGGGCACTCGACGGCGCTTTGCGACATGAGCGTGGACCAGCTGGGCGAAGCGTTCGCCGGGCTGGAAGCCGCGCAGGCCCAGGGCGAGTCCATGAGCGGGATGTGCGCCACGCTTGCAGGGCTCGTACTTCGCGAGGTGAAGAAGAAAGTGGAGCACGGGAAATTCCAGACCTGGCTCAAGGAGCACTTTCCGAAATCCGTCCGGACGGCTCGCGGCTATATGCAGCTGGCAGGCGTTTTCACCAAAACGGCACCTAGGTGCCGTTTTGAGCAGCTGACGCTTGCGCTGCTGGATAACGCCACGTCCACCGAAGGCCACAGCCTGGACTTCAGCCATCCAACGGTTAAACAAGTGAGCAAGTGGACGAAGGGCCGCAGCTTCTACCAATTGCGCTTGGAAGAACTGGTGCAGGGCGGGAACAACCACCCCAAGTGCCCGCACTGCGAAGGCGACCTGGCGTCGCTGACCCAGGAGACATGCCCGCATTGCGGCAAGCAGACCGGGCAAGTTGAGAAGACGCCCGAGGAGATCCGGGCCGAGCTGACCGAGCACACGCGGGTATGGGCGCACGAGCTGCTGAACGATAGCCGGGCGGAAAAGAAGATGTACAAGCTGCTGCCCGACCACGAGGCGGGGGCGCTTGCCACGCATCTGCGCTCCCTGGCACAGGAGATCGACGCATGGGTGAAGACCCCGGCCCGGCGCCGCCAGGAGATGACGATCGAGGAGGTGCTCGCGTGATCACCGACCTGGATACGATCCCGCTCAGCAAACTGCCCGCATGGGTTCAGGACGAGGTCAAGTTCTGGCGGGTCGTCGTCAAACACATGCACGGCCGGGCACACGGGGAAATCGTGGCGAGCCTCGCGAATGCAGCAACCGAGCTAGGCGTTACCCCGCGCTCGGTCGAGGGGCACTATTACCGCGCACTCCGGGACGGCTTCAAAATTTTCTCGGAGGAATCCCTATGATCACGCTTTCGGCCCAGGACCACGCAACTTTGCAGGGGCTCTCCAAACCGGTGCAGGACGATGTCCACTTTTGGCGGGCCGTGGTCAACGAGGTGATGGCTTCCAAGCTGGGGAGGTGTGAGGCGTTTGAAGCGGTGGCCGCCGCGCGCGGCCTGCGCTGGCCCACGGTCCGGAGCAAATACTATGCGGCGCTCAAGCGCGGCTGGCGCGGGCTGGTTAATGGGCGGAAGCTGGGCGACAACAAGATCTCGGTACACCCGGAATTCATTGGGTACTGGCACGGGCTGGTGTTGAGCAACCAGCGTTGCACGGCCAAGGCGTTTAGCCGGTTTGTGCGGGCGTATCACCAGGGCGACCCGATCCCGGGAGTGCCCGCGCCCGGGGAACGGCCACACCGGTTGCCGCGCGGGTACGGCGAACGCAATTTGTGCCGCCCCGCATACCTGCCAGCAAAGGCGACCCTGGTGATGGCGCGCCAGGGCGTGGCGGCGGCCCGGGCACATCTGCCGCACGGGCCGCAGGACATCAGCGAGGTGCGTCCGCTCGAATACATCCTCTTTGATGACGTGGAGTTGGATTTCCTGGTGATTGTGCCGGAATCGCCCACGCCGGTGAAGGTGCGTCTGATCGTGGCCATGGACCTGTGCAGCCGGATGATCCTGGGATACGGGTTCCGGCCCGGGATCACGCGGCCCGACGGGAAAGAGGATAGCCTGAAATTGCGGGACATGAAGATGGTGGTGGCGCAGGTGATCCGGACATGGGGCGTGCCGAGGGATTACAAGATGCACTTTATCTGCGAGCGCGGGACGGCGGCGCTGCCGCATGCGGTAAAAGCGGCACTGGGCGAGATCAGCAATGGGCAGATCGTTTGCCACGACACGAGCATGATCGTGGGACAGGTATTCGAGTTCCGCGACAAGGCGACGGGCAACAGCTGGGGGAAAGCCTGGCTGGAAAGTTTCTTCAAGGGCTTGCATGGGGAGCTGGCGCATTTGCCCGGCCAGAAGGGGATGCGGTACGAGCTTGCGCCGGCTGAAATGGACGGACGCAAGAAGGAGTTGGCGCAGCTGGTCAAGCTAGGACGCCGGTTGCCGCTGGAGTTGCGGTACGAGTTTACGTGGCCATTCCTGACGAGTGCAGAGGCCTTGAATGAACTCGACGCGGCGTTTGCGCGGCTCCACCACCGGCGCAACCATAACCTGAATTGTTTTGAGCGGTGCCCGCTGTGGCGGCTGAGCGCGGGCGACGTGCCCAAGCCAATGAGCGAGCTGCCGGAAGTGCTGATGGACCGGGTAAATATGCTGCTGTGGGACACGAGCCAGCCGGAGACCAGCCACGAACGGTTCATGCGCCTGGTGCCGGGCAAGGATGAGCGGATGGGCGTCGCGGATTCTGCGCTGATGATGCTGATGGAGGAACAGCGCCGGGTGAAGTTCGAGGACTTGCATTTCTGCTTTGAGCGCGAGGGCACGAAATACATTTACCTGCCAAGCGACACGATGCTGCCGCTGCTGGGCGAGGGGAAATACTACATCCTGTGGTTTCACCCGCAGGACATGGGCACGATGTACGTGAGCCGGGACCGGCCGCACCTGGGCTACGTGGGCAAGCTGACCCGGTTTACGGCCGGGAAGAAGGGCGAGATGGAGGACGCGAAGGCGTACCTGAAGGAGAAGCGGCGGATGTTCGACCACGCGTCGAACGCGGCGCTACAGCCGCTGGTGGGCCGGTTGCGCCAGCAAGCGGACGTGTACGCAAGCAACACGGAGATCCTCGACCGGGCCCGGGCGCTGGAGGTGGAAGTCGAGGTAGTGCGTCCAACCAGTTCTGGGGGGGCGATGGAAATTGCCGATGTGCCCGCCTCGATGGTGGCCATGCAAACCGACATGGCCGAGACGGCGGCGACCCGGGCCCGGATCCGGCGCGTGGACATCGTAGCCGACACGCTCAACCGGCCGCGCAAGGAACGCACCGACCTCAGCGAAGCATACGCCTGAGGGAGGCCCCACTTTTTTTAGAACCCCCAGAATCAATTCAACCAACAACCCCCAGAACCAACCAAAAAAAACCAACCATGAGCATTACAACAAATACCCCTCCACCCCCTCCAGAACCCCCAGAATCGGAACCACCCCAACCCCCAGAATCCCCAGAATCGCGGCCTGAATATACTGCGGAACAGCAGGAGATCATCAGCGCGCTTGTGGGAGCGCAGAAACAATTGGGCGTAAGCGACCGGGAGTTTGCGCAGAATTACCTGAAGATCTACACCGAGAGCACCTGGAGCAAGCTGCGTGGCGGGACGTACAAGGCCAAGGACCTGAGTAAGGCGTTTGGCGAGCTCAAGAGCGCGCTGACCAGCATCCGGCGCCGGATCGTGCGCCAGCTTAAAAGCACGCAGGGCGGCCGCTACCACGAGCTCGACCAGTTCGCGGCAATGGCGCGGGCCGTTCGGGATTGCCTGGAGAAAAAGGGCGAGAACCGGCTGATCATCTACGTGGCGCCAACGGGCGGTGGCAAATCGCGGTTCATCGCGGAGCTCGATAGCCGGGAATCGGTGACGAGCCTGCGGGCAAGCGAGGCGTGGTTTTCCAGCTATTACCACGCGAGCCTGGACATCATCGCGGCCCTGGAGGGCTCCGGCAAATACGGGAGCGCCGGGGAATCGCGGCGGGCGATGCTGGACCTGATGCGCGGGCGCAACCAGGTGATAGCGATCGATGAGGCCAACTATTTCGGGCCCCGGTCGATTAACATGGTCAAGGATCTGCTCAATGAAACGGAGTGGACGGTGCTGCTGTGCATGACCCGGGAGCACTGGGACAAGATGCGCCGGCATTGGGCGGCCTGGAGCCAGCTACAGCGCCGGATCCACACGGTGTTCTTCCATTCGCCTCTCAATAGCGATGACGCGGCCCAGTTCCTGGCCGATGCAGGCCTCAACGGGGACAGCAAAAAGGCGGCCCGCGCTCTGGCAGACGCGGCCAACGAGTTCGGCGCGTATGATTTTGTGTGCCGGGTAATCGAACGCCTGGACGAGGCAGGCAACCACGGACACCCGACGATGGCGGACGTGGAAGCGGCAATCGCGTTCGTGAAGGTGCAACTGGGGAGGATCAGCTAAGATGAGGGACACGACACAAATGGCCGGGATGCCAGGCGAAGAGCAGGCCCGAAAAGCCATCGCCCATGTGCTTCAGCAGTGCCTGAATAATCCCAGGCTGGCGTATTTCATCGGCCCATGCAGCCAGAGCTTTGATCTGCTGACCGAGGCGCACGCGACGTTGAACGGCGAAAATCACGGGGACGTGCAAGAGGCGTTCACAAACCCCGACGCGGTCGGCCCCGACATCAAGGAGGAGGCCGAACCGGCCTTCCCGAGGGAACGCGGGTTCAATTGCCAAGCGATACTGCGCCAGATGGTTGTGATGCCGCCCGTGGAACGGCTGGAGTTCTTCGACGCGCTGCGGGCGCGGTATTGCCTGGCGTGCGGCGGGTATAACGCGGCAACCGTCCGCGAGTGCACTTGCAAAGGAGGTGCCCAGTGAAACGGCGTCACATCAAGGTGAACGTGAACAGCGCCTGCACGAAGATCCGCTTTTACCGGCGCGACCGGATCGGCGTGCTGGAGGAGAGCTACATCGTGCAGATGCCCCGGGAACAGTGGGACACGCTGCTTGCGGCAATCGCGGCCCGGCAACCCGGCCAGCGCGAGTTCTACAGCGGGTTTAGCGACCACGACATCGAGGCCATGGGCCTGCAACTGGAGAAGCTATGATCCTGGACCACATCTCACCCCAGCGCGGAGAGTTTTTGACAAACGCCAATGCCTGCACTCTTGCCGAACGGGCGCTGGCTTTCGAGTCGGCCCTGCGCGGGCTGCACGAGGGCGGCGGCTTGCCGCCCCACATGCGGAGCGGCCTGCGCAACCATCTGGAGCGGATCGCCGCCGGGATCGCTGCGACGCTGGCCCGGCCCGACATGGCGGTCGTGGTTGCGCTGGCTGCACCGGCGCACACCCGCAACGCCAACACCCGGAGGCCCGAATAGATGCGAGCGAATTACGAAACACCATCGGGCAAGCGTGTGGAATTCACCCCGCAGATGCGCCGCAAGGAGATCGAGACGGGCATTGCGAGCCGGTTTGGAAAGATCACCCCGGACCAGGCCCGCGAATTGCGCGACGCGCTGCATGTGGAGTTCCAAGAAAGCCTGCCTAAATACCGTGCAGAGTTGGCGACCGTGTGCGGCCAGTTGCGCGGCGGCGAGTTCGCCTGGGCGCTCCTGATGGAGAAGAGCCCCACGGCATTCCATAGACGCCTGCGCACGATGCGCACGCTGAGCCTCTACATCGGGATCATGGCCGAGCGCGCCAAAGCCCTGAACACCCCCAGAACCGCCCCCGCAACCAACCCGCCAAAAACCAACACCCCCCAGAACTCCCAGAACCCCCAGAACCAATAGAACCACCCAAAATATGACCGCCCCAAATATGACCCCTGAACAGATCAAGGAGCTCACGCGGCTCCAAAAGATGCTCGATGACAACGGCCGCCAATCGGCCAGGATTTTGAGCGACACCAAGAAACAAGTGGCCGCTCTGGCCAAGCACAAGGAGTTCCGCCAACTGGCCGCTGATTTCAATCGCGCCCGGCGTTTACTGGCCAAGGCGACCATCGCGAATTCCTGTGAAGAGAAGCGGCTCTGGAAGCTGGCGTTCAGACTGGAAAATGGCATCAACAAATCGACCACGGCCATCCAGTGCCGGATCGACATCCTTTCCGGGAGGCTCGCCTCGTGAGCATCCAAGCCGACATCGATCGTGGGCGCGAGATCGTCAAGCAGATCGAAGCGCTCAAGAAGGAGCTCAAGGGGATCAACGAGCGGATCCAAGCCGCCGCCCTCAAGGGACCGCATTTGCCATTGGAGGACGCCGCCCGCGAAGGCCGCCAGTACCGGGCCCGCGGATCTTCGGTGGTGGTGCCCGTGGTGATCACCGCTGACAGCCTAGTGCAGAGTTTCCAGGCCGATAGCCCGCTGCATGTGGCTATCGAGAAAGCAGCCGGAAGCCGGGAGCAACTGCTCAAGTTCTTTGCGCCTTCCACCAAGTGGGAGATCACGGAGGAGGACGGGCAGAAGTTCCGCGAACTGGCCGTGGCCGAGCTTGGCGCCGCTGCGCCCCGGTTCATCACCGCATGCGTGGCCAAAAACGCGGCCGGGATTGCCAAGAACAAGATCGTGATTGCCTGGGACCGGGAAGAAGCCCCCAAAACCACCCCGGAGGTGGCCGCGTGATGAGAACTATCAAAGCGACAGGGCAGCTTCTTTACAAAGTGAAAACCCCGAAAACCAAGGGCGTCCCTGAGGGTCACGTCCATGTGATGGTGGTTTCCTATCAAACATTCGAAATGACCGCTGCGCAGTTCACGGAATCCAAGTTCCAGATCCATGACGCCAATTCCGAAGAGGCCAAAGTAATATCCGCACTGGTTGCCCTGCCATGAAATCCTCGAACGAAACCACCCCTAAGCTGGGGCCGGACATCGAACCCAAGCGGGTGACCGCGATCATCGACTGGATCAGCACCGGGGACGAGCGGCCCGACACCGCGCGTACCGTGCTGGTATTCCATCCGCTCTGGAGGTCGGGCACGGTGTGGATGGGTTTCCGCGAACCTTCCGGCCTGTGGCGGGACACGTCGGTGATGAAGCTGCAACCCGCGCCCACGCACTGGGCGGAATTGCCGGAGGGCCCCGCCAAATGAGGACCGGGAATTGGCTCGCCACCTATACTGGGCGTAAATGGTTTCTACTCGACCCGCATCCGGACGACGTAGCAATCGAGGACATTGCCCATGGACTTAGCATGGTGTGCCGGTTTGGGGGGCATTGCAGGCACTTCTACAGCGTGGCCCAGCATTCGCTCCTGGTGTGCGGCGGAATCGCGGAAGAGTATCCCGACCGGCCGGACTTCCAGTTGTAAGGGTTGCTCCATGACGCCACGGAAGCGTACCTCGGGGACGTGGTGAGGCCCCTCAAAGTGGCCCTGCCCTATTACAAGCAGGTCGAAGCGGTCACCGAGGCGGTGATCTTCCAAGCGATCGGCTTGGCGCCGATGGGTGAGGCGACACACGCGATGGTGAAGCACTTTGACGAACGGGCGCTGATGACCGAACGCCGCGACCTGGTGACCCATTGCAACCACGATTGGTCGATCAAAGCCGAACCCTTCTGCAACCCGATTTACGCGATGTCCCCGGCGGATTCGGCGCGATGGTTTCTAGGATGCTTCTCCGCGCTGCGCGCCAAGGTAGAGCTAAGCGCCGCCAGCCTGCTTTCGGAGGCCCCCGCCACGCCATGAAGATCAAGACCATATCCGATCATCCCGGGCTGGTGGGGGCAGTGCTTGATCGCGCCGCCCATCGCGCCGCCCGGCACCGCGTGCTGGTCAACCTATGGATCCTGCTGTTCCCGGTAATCGGTTCGCTTTGCCTGTGGGCGCTGGTTTGGGCGTCGGCAGCCTACGCGCTGGACCGGATCCGGGAGCACGCCAGGAGCAGGACAACGAGCATGCAGGAGGCCCGCCGGTGATGAATGCACCCATCGAAGCGCATTTGCAATTGTTTCGGGAGTACGCCCGAAACCCGGTACGCACGATCCAAGGCGCTGACGACATGCTTCGCGGGTTTCTCGCCATGGCTAGGGAAGCCGCGGAACTTTGCGTCAATATCCGCCCCAGTAACCCGAACATGCGCGATGACCTGGAGCGGCTTGAATTGCTCGCCCTAGACATCAAGACGGCCACCGTCCGGGCCCACCGGCTGCCCAGGGATAGGAGCTGATAGTGATGAGAACGATCAAAGCCAACCTTGAGCTAATCCGGGAACGTCAGATGCGCTGGATGTGTCTCGACTGTAAGGCACGTTTCCTTGGGCCAATGGACAGGGCACCACAGGGTGGGTGCCCCAAGTGCGCTTCGAGTCAGGTTCTGGACCTCAATGTGGATCCGGCACCAGGGATTCTTAACGTAACGCCGCTACGGGGCAGGTGTGAGCAGCTGGAATAATCCTAACGTAACAGCGGTACCTCAATCCTGGTTAAAAATGTCCATTTATAGCACCAAAGAAGCCAAAAGATATTGGGCGTGGAAAAACGTCGAAAAGGTTCGCGAGGCTAACCGCATTTATCGGGCGATGAATAAGGCCAAAACAAACCGGCAGGCTGCCGAACGCATGCGGAAAATGCGGGCCAAGATCCGGCGTCAAAAGGAGCAACGCTGATATGAGGATGCGCGAGGAACAGGCTTACAACGATGGCCGGATGGCTTACCGGGAGCGGGGCGACGTCGCCGCTTGTCCCCGGCGCAGCGGGCCCCAGCGGGCGGCGTGGATGAGGGGCTTTGAGCGCGAGCGCCAGATGGATCGTGGAACGAAGGCCACCCCGGAGCAACGCCAGGAGTCCTCGGAGGTGATCAAGCGGCTGCGGGATTTTGTCGAGGGGCTGGCTTTTGAGGTAACCGACGAAAAGCCATGATGACCGCAGGCCAACTCCGCCTCTACCGGGCCGAATGGGGCAAGGTGCGCAAAACGCTCCGGGCCCAAGGCGTGGAACCCGCCCGGGCGGATCAGTGCAGACACGAGGCCCATGTCCAGGCGTTGGGGCACGACAAAAGCTCGTTGGATTTCTCGAACCGGGACCTGGACGCTGTACTGCGGGTTTTCCGGTCGCTGTCGGGAACGGCGGATTTCAAAGCGGAGATGCAGCTCGACCGGATGCCAAACGAGCGGGCGATCCAATATATAAGGACGCTCTGCGGGGCGCTGGTGTGCACGGAGGACTACGCGGTTTCGATCGCCCGCAAGATGAACAGGGAAGGCAGGATCGGGCAACCGGCTGCCGAGGA
>JAYVTN010000019.1:0-5884 GCA_043788785.1 Spartobacteria bacterium
ATAACACACTCACATGGCCCGCGATTTCATCATCCTCGAATGCACCGAAGCGAAAGCAGAAGGCAAACCTGTCTCCCGCTATATCTCTTCGCGTAACAAGAAGAGCCCCAACACGCCAAACCGGTTGGAAAAAAAGAAGTATAATCCCAACTTGAAGCGGCACACGCTCCACCGCGAGACCAAGTAACTCTAGACCTACGACCATGCTGCCCAAGACTCCGCAACGCCGCACCAATTTCCGCCGCCACAACCGTTCCATGCCCCGTCGGCGCATCGACATCGCGCTGGAAGCCATCGACTACAAGAACCCGGACATCCTCCGCAAGTTTGTCACCGAAAACGGCAAGATCTTGCCCCGCCGGATCACCGGGATGCCTGCCCAGTTCCATCGCCGCATCAATCGCGAAATCAAACGCGCGCGTGCGGTTCTCTTGATGCGCTAACCGGTTTTTTCAGATTCTTAAAAAGGCCGCACCCTTCACGGTGCGGCCTTTTTTTGTTTCCGCAGCATGGGCTTCCAGCCCATGGAGTGCGACCATGGGCTAGAAGCCCATGCCACGGTCTATTCGGGGCTCTTGTGATTTCCCCCATTGGGAGCGAGCTTTGGAAACAAAATCCCTTCCCAGCATGCAAGAGGCATGTTTGATATTCCCTGACTATGGCCACGGCTCCGCAATTTGACTCCATCGAGGATGTGCTTAAGGACATCCAAGCTGGGAGAATGGTGATCGTTACCGATGACGCCGATCGCGAGAACGAAGGTGATCTGGTGATGGCGGCTCAAAAAATCACCCCGGAAGCCGTTAATTTCATGGCTACCCACGGCCGGGGATTGATCTGCGTGCCAATCACCGAGCGTAGGGCCGAAGACCTCGGACTCCAGCGAATGGTGCTGGAGAACCGCGAGAGCTACCGGACGGATTTTACCGTCTCGGTAGATGCAGCCCAAGGCGTGACCACCGGGATCAGCGCCTATGACCGGGCACGCACGATCCAAATATTGGTCGATCCCAAGGCGGTTCCGCGTGATCTGGTGCAACCGGGACACGTTTTTCCATTGCGCGCCAAGGATGGCGGGGTTTTGCGGAGGGCAGGCCATACCGAGGCTAGCGTCGACCTGGCAAGGCTTGCGGGATTGGCCCACGCGGGCGTCCTTTGCGAAATCCTCAATGCCGACGGGACCATGGCCCGGCTCCCGGAGTTGATAAAGTTCCGCAAAAAGCACCGGCTCAAGATGTGCAGTATCGAGGCCCTCATTGCCTATCGGCGCAGCCGGGAGCGTTTGGTGGAAAGTGAACAGGTTATCAAGTTCCCGACAGAGTTCGGGGAATTCGACCTGCACATGTATCGCTCCCTGGTCGATGGAACCCACCACCTTGCCTTAGTCAAAGGCACGATTTCCAAGGGCAAGACCACGTTGGTGCGTGTCCACAGTGAGTGTCTAACGGGAGACGTGTTCGGATCGCTGCGTTGCGATTGCGGTACGCAGCTCCAGCAGGCCCTTAGCCAGATCGAGCAAGCGGGTTGCGGGGTGCTCCTCTACATGCGCCAGCACGAAGGCCGCGGCATCGGGTTGCCAGCGAAAATCCACGCTTACAAACTCCAAGAGGAAGGCCTCGATACGGTGGAAGCCAACGAGAAACTCGGGTTTCCATCCGAGCTCCGGGATTATGGGATAGGGGCCCAGATCCTCGTCGACCTGGGCGTACGCAAAATGCGGTTCTTGACCAACAACCCCAAGAAAGTCATCGGGCTGGAGGGGTACGGGCTGAAGATCACCGAAGTGGTGCCCATCCGGGCGGCACCCAATGCGCATAACGCAAAGTACTTGGAGACCAAGCGTTTGAAGATGGGCCATTTGCTCTAGGACCATTGGCGGGCTTGCTTGGGTGGGCCGGCTCCAAGCCCCAAGCCCAAGCCAGTTATGGGTTGCGCACACCGTACGGCCCACTATGATCGACACTCCCGTATGGCGACCATCCTACCATCCAGACCCCGGCAGATGCTCTCACGGCGCAGTTTTGTGATCGTAGCCAGCCAGTACCATCCCACTTATGTCCAAGGATTGGTCCAGAGTGCGCGGGCTGAGCTGGAGATCATCGCACCCGGCTCCGCGGTAAGCGTTCTCGAAGTGCCCGGGGCATTCGAGATTCCCCTCATGGTCCAGGAAGTCGCCCTGCGCGGCGAGGTGGACGCAATCCTTGCCTTCGGAGTCATCATCGAAGGCGAGACCCAGCATGCAGCTCTCATTGGCGCCTCGGTGACCCAGTCCTTGCAGACTTTGGCCCTCACCCACCGGCTCCCCGTCGTCCACGAAGTTCTTTTAGTAAAAAATGAGTCCCAGGCACGTGCCCGTTGCTTGGAATCCGATCTTAACCGCGGCACTGAAGCTGCCCGCGTCGCTACACGTATGGTGCAGTTGATGGCCGGGCTGCCACGCCGCTAATTTTTTTCCCATGGGTAAACGTCGTGATGGCCGCGAGGCGGCCGTTCAATTCCTCTATCAACTCGATCTCAATCGCGAGACGCTCGCCAACTTGTCGGATCCGTTCTGGACCCTTCGCTCCGGCCCGGCAAATAACGTGACTCCCGCCAAAACACGGGTTTACGCCGAGCAGATCGTCGCCGGGGTCGTCGAGCACATCGCGGAAATTAACGAGCGCATCCAGAAATGCGTGGCCAATTACGACCTGCACAGGATCGCCCCGGTCGACCGGAACATCCTGCGCTTGGCCATTTACGAGATGCTATTCTGCCCGGATGTCCCGCCGGTGGTCTCCATCAATGAAGCCATCGAGATCGCCAAACGATTCGGTGGCGAAGAGTCCGGACGCTTCGTGAACGGGATCCTCGACAAGATCCGCAGCGAACTCACCCGTCCGGCACGCGCGCCCCTTCAACAGCCCCAATAAGCCCAACGATGGCATTCGGTTTTTTCAAATCCCTTATCCAGAAATTTACCGGCCATCCGGTGGACTGGGAGGATCTGGAAGAATCCCTGATCCGGGCTGACTTGGGAGTGCCCATGACCAACCGGATCCTGGCGGAGCTCCAGTCGCGGCCCGATGCGGCCAAGCTCACGGCGGAAACGGTGGTAGCGGTGAGCCGGGAAGAAATCCTCAAAGTACTGCCCCGGGACTCCCTGATGCTGCGGCCGCTGGCGTCCAAGCCCAAGGTGGTGCTGGTGGTGGGCGTCAACGGGACAGGGAAGACGACTTCGACGGCTAAACTTGCCCATTTCCTTCAGAAAAAAAGCCACAGCGTGATCTTGGCGGCTGCGGACACGTTCCGGGCGGCCGCCATCGAGCAACTCGATGTTTGGGCACAGCGGATCAATTGTGAGATCATCAAAGGCCAATATAACGGCGACCCGGCTGCCGTGTGCCACGATGCTTACCAGGCGGCCGACAGCCGCAATGTGGAGTTCCTCGTATGCGACACCGCAGGGCGTCTGCATACGAAGATCAATCTGATGGGCGAGCTCAACAAGGTGCAACGCATCTTGTCCAAGTGCGATGCGGATGCTCCCCATGAACGCTTATTGGTCGTCGATGCCACTACCGGCAGCAACGCGCTGATGCAGGCCCGCGAGTTCCATCAGGCCGTTAACCTCACGGGCATCATCGTCACCAAGCTCGATGGGAGTGGAAAAGGCGGTTGCGTCATCGCCATCCAACACGAACTGGGAATCCCCACCCGCTTCATCGGTACGGGAGAGAAGCTCGATGACTTCGCGTTTTTCGAGAGCCGGAAGTTTGTTGACCAAATGCTGTAGGCGGCCCACTCCGCAGCACTTGCCTACACCATCGACCCGGGCGAGGACGCGCCGCTTTACAACCCGAGTTTCTTGAGCGCGCCGGGGTTGGTGCGCAAGGCACCACGAGCGATGCCTTTCCATTCCTTCATGAACGCTTTGAGCTCGGCGTAGGCTTGGTCCCGGGCGACGGTGTGGTTTTGGGCTTCGACATGGGTGTCGGTCCGTTCGGCGGCCATCCGGGTGAGCGCCGCCAAATCGGCCAGCATCCCTTGGAGGCGCTCTTTGGAGTACCCGCGCTTGGCGAGCTTGGCCAGGAAGAGGTCATCCTGCGCGGCTTGATAGGAGGCGGTCGCGACACTGATCAGGCGGGAGTGTTCCTCGGGGACTTTCTCGGTCACACTCAGAGCTTGGCGCTCGGCTCGACCCGGGTAACTCGCCCGGGCAATATCCCGGAAACTGCAATACTCCAGACGCCGTGCTTCGGCCGTGGTGGTGAGGTCCGCGTAGACCTCGGTCTTGGCACCCATTCCCTTTGCGCGTGCTTGGAAACACTCGCGCAAAGCTTGGGTTAAGCGGATGGCGGTGGCGCGTTCGGCTTCATCGAGCCCGTGGGCTTCGAGAGCCGAGCGGATTTCCCCGTCATTCATTGCGATGGCCAGGGCTTGCTGGGCATCGGACATGTAGGACTCGATCGCCTTGTTTTGTGCGCCGTAGGACCGCCTGCCCTTGGTTGGGGCCGAGGCCTCCGTTTGTGGGACTGGTTCGGTAGTGGAAGGATTTAAAAAGGGATCCATGATGTTGCCAGGAATCAGCAAGGGCTGAGGTTGAGTCGGGTGGCGCGGACTGTGTGGGGCCAAGGGAATCCGATCAATTGGGGTCCACCCCGGAATAAACATCAGGGCGGGCATTTGCCGATGTCCTAAGCCGATTGCGGAGCCGCCGGACGCATTTGCAGACTGGTCGGAAGCGTTTGCCGGGTAGTCGGGCACGTTTGCCGAGTGGTCGAACACGTTTGCCGAGTGGTCGAACACGTTTGCCGAGCGGTTGGGTGCGTTTGCGGACCCGTCGGACGCGTTTGCCGAGTGGTCGAAGGCGTTTGCCGAGACGCCATAAGCGGTTGCCGAGTAGTCGGGCACGTTTGCCGATAGGTCGGGTGCGTCTGAGGAGCCGCCGGAGGCGTCTGAGGAGTGGCCGGATGCGCTTGCAGAGTGGCCGGACCCGTTTGCAAAGCGCTCCGCCCCGTTTGGCACCACGCCCGATTCAACCTAATCGCGCAGCTGTGCTTTGGAAGGCGCAACCCATCCCGTTGATCCCGGTCTCCTGCCAACAGCCCTGCCCGGATGGCCTATGGTTGCCCCTCCGGCCCTGTTGGTGCAAAGTCCACGCTCTCCATGAGTCCCCTCCAAAGCATCCTTGCCGCCTACCGCGCCATATCCCAGTCAGAACGGGAGAAAGGCACCTACTTCGAGGAACTCATCCGCACCTATTTCCGGTTTGAAGCCAGTTACGCCGATCTTTATTCCGACATCTGGCTCTTTGCCGACTGGGCCAAACTACATTGAGTTTCAGCCAAGGATACCGGGATCGATCTGGTCGCCAAAACCCGTGGCACAGAAGAGTACCACGCCATCCAGTGCAAATGTTACGCCGCCGACTACCGTGTCAGAAAGGCGGACATCGACAGCTTCTTCACCGCCTCGGGCCAGAAGCCGTTTACCCAGAGGATCATTGTGACTACCTCTCTGGATTGTTGACCGGCAGGCGTAACGGCGCGCAGGCGGGGAGTGGTCGCCGGAGGTTGCCGGGTCCTTGAGCTCAAGGGTTGTGCCAGCCGGGAATGCGGCCCAATCGGCGCTACCCATATTCTGGAGCATGGGGCAGATCGGGCCGACGGTGTCCTGGAGGTCCGCGAGTTCGCGGGCGAAAACGGCGTCGTCTTCAATGGCCGCGATTGCGGTCATGCCCTTGACCAGGGAGCCGGACACGCTGAATTGATCCTCAATCCGGCGAGCGGCCAGCAGCGGCGATTGCTCGTTGGACGGCGACAGGTTGCTGTTCACTTGGTTCGTCTCTTTTCCCTCCATCTCTGGGAGTGAAGACCCTACTGCTGAAGGTGTGTCTCTTGTG
>JAYVTN010000020.1:0-2945 GCA_043788785.1 Spartobacteria bacterium
CATCCATCACTCCGACCGGTGTTCCGGCGTTGAGGAGATCGGCGTTGAGCTCCCCTGCAAGAGCGCCGCAGCGGGCATCGAACACCACTTGAATCATGGGTGATAGAAAGGTGTCCACCTTTAGTCTTTCGATTTCTCGGAACTGTTGGGGCGCACGTTTGGCGCCTTGAACGAGTTCGAAGACGGTGATTGCTGAAACATACAAATGGCCAGGAGGATATTCGCGAAGCCTGGCCACGACTTCCGGGCGTCCACGCAGAACATCGATGCAGACGCTGCTGTCGAGGAGAAATCTCAAAGCGATTTTTCCTCGTAGTGGATCGATTCGCGGCCGAAGTCCTCACGGGAAATGAGGATGTCCTCGAAAAAACCTTCCGGCCAACCCGAGGGGGCGAGTGCCTCGATGACGATCATTCTGCCGTCACGCCGGATCGAGACTTCTCCGCAAGGGAGTTGGAGTTCTTTGGGAAGGCGTACGGCCAAGGAATTCCCCGATTTGAAAACTTTGGTCCTCATGCCTGGGAGTATATACCTAAAGTGATTACGCGCAAGTGGGCAGTCACTGGCTGCGAGCCGCTTACGCAATTGGCCTGGCGCAGGGTGGGGCGGCCCATTCGGATAAGCGGGGCCGTTCCGATTCATGGGACAGGCGCAAAAACCGGTCACGGGACCCGGAACCGTCTCTGTTTTCGAGGGGGGCGCTGGACCAGGAACTGGGTGCAAGGGTTGCCCCCATAGCGCGGTCGGGTGGGCGCTTTGGATTCTTTGGGCATAATCGGCCCATGCATTCGCTCACTCCCATCGAAGAGAGCGCGATAGGCTGGGAGATCGCGCAGGGTATTCAAGAGCGGGGTTTTTACCTCCTTGAACAAGACAGACTCAACGCCGTGTGGCCCGTGGATGTACTGGGGCCCGAGGGGCGCTTGGAATGGATACATCGGTTTGCGGGACGCTACGGATGGGTCGTCCGGACGCGCCAAGAGAGCGTGATGTTCCGTAAACAAGAGACAAAAATGCGAATAGCGGCGCTCTGGCGTCGGCTCTCCGGAAACTCGGTAGCCGTCAACGGGCAATGAGCCACATAGAAATCCGTTCCGGAGAGTCGGCGGACTGGGAGGTGTGGATCGCCCAGGAGCTGGAATTGCGTTGCCAACAGTTTGAAAAGGCAATCAGCCATGCCTTGCAACGAGCGCGGGGCGATGACGCAGAGATAGAGATCTACGGAATCCACGGGGAGCTGACCCAGAAGATTTGCATCGATAACACGGCATTCCATCCCGCCATCGGGCGGGCCGCAAGCTAGGGCGGGAATGGGATCGAGGGGAGTACCTCCCAGAGTTCAGAGAGGGAGTGCGGGCGACCGAAATGCCTTTGCGTTCTATGCGTTCTTTGAGGCTAGAAAGACTGCCTTGGCTGCGGTCCCCGTGCGAGGCGGACGGCATAGGGGCTGGCCTCAAAGAACACAGAGCACACAGAGGCAATGAGGCAATGAGGCATTGAGGTGCGAGGGATTTGGTGGCTGAAAAAATCGTCACCCATTGGTCATAGTTGGGGGATAAATCCGCTTCCCGTCCGGGAAACAACATGGCAAAACTGCCCTTCATTCGTTCCCGTAGCTCAAATGGATAGAGCACTGGTTTCCTAAACCGGTTATCCGAGTTCAATTCTCGGCGGGAACAGTTCCCGAGCGGAAAAGACGCATCGCTTTTGGAGATTGGCCTTCCGGTTTGGAACGGGGTCTTTAGAGTCTGACGCCAATGAGAATGTCGTTTTGGCGCTTGGTTTTGATAACCGCGTGGTTGGCAGGTGTGTCCGGGTGCAAGGACCGGAGCCCCAAAGCGATCGAGGCGACTCCGGAGGAAACCCGTCGAGATCAACCTGTCGCCGCCGGTGAGCCGTCCGCGGGGGGGCGGTCAGTGGACGAGGTAGCCTCCAATTCATCGGGAGAGACAAGTGTCGCGGAGGCTGGCCCGGCCCTGCAAGAACCCAAGCCAGCGGGGGAACCCCAAGTGGATGGGGTCGCCGTGGGGTTGATCGAATCCGACAAGGCCTACGAGCAGTGGTTCCGCCGGTTCAAGCTGGACCTGAGCAACCCCAAAATGTTGGATGAAGATCCCGATGGGGACGGGGCCACCAATCGCGAGGAGTTCATGGCCGATACGGATCCGCTGGATGCCAAGTCCCGTCCTGGTATCCACAAACTCATTCGCCTGAAGGAATACCAGGAAGTGCGGGTGCCTTTGCTCCTGGAAAGCGTCACCGGGCAGAGCGCCCGGGTCAAGGTAACCGAGGAAGGTGATTCGAAGGAGGAAACCGTGACAGTGGGCGACACCCTCCATGGGATGAAGGTGACGAAGGTGGCCTATAAGAAGGAAAATGACAAAGGCGGTCAGCCCGTGGATCTGTCCCGGGTCGAGCTCGATGGCGGCAGGGTGGTATTGGTTAAGGACATGCCAGCCAAAAGCGCTTCGAGCTACGCAATCTTGACCTCCTCGGAGGGTATTGAAATCAAAGTGCACCAGGGGGAGACCTTCAAATGGCCTGGCCAGAAGCGTGCCAGCTATGAGGTCATGGATTTGCGGGCCGACCAAGTGGTTGTTCAAGAAGTGGAGACGGGCCGGATGTGGACACTGTCCAAAGAGGAAGCCAAGGGTGGTGGACGAGTGGAGGGCTCCGCGGAGCCAGCGGTCCAGCCGTAGAGGGCCTGTGGCATGGGGGCGCCTGTGGCATGGCAGCCTCTTGGTATGGGCAGCTCTTGGTATGGGCTTGGGGCCTATGGAATGCCACGGCAGCGCTCAGGGTTTGATGTCCATGGGCTGGAAGCCCATGCCACATACACGGGTACCACGGGGAAGGCCCATGCCAGAGGTTTAAATGCACTTTCCCCTTCCCCTGGGCCACTAACCCTGTATCTAAGGCGCCCCTATGTTTTGGACCGAAGACGT
>JAYVTN010000021.1:0-3078 GCA_043788785.1 Spartobacteria bacterium
TATGGGGCAACGCCCTGGGATTCGGCCCCGCCGACGGCGAAGCCCTGACAGGGGGTTCTAATCTCACGTGCCCCTGGGGGTAAGACTTTCACTCCCGGATTTAGGTTCAAGCTATCCAATGGGCCCAGGCCGCATGCGCCACGAGGGTTAACCCGAGTCCGACCACGCCGATGAGGGTCTCGGTGATCGTCCAGGTCCGCAGGGTCTCGCCCACGCTCAACCCCAGACATTCTTTGACCATCCAGAATCCACTGTCGTTAAGGTGGGAGAGGAAAAGGGAGCCGCACCCAATGGCGATGACCGCCAGTTCCCGGTTCGTGCCCGGGGAGGCTCCCAAGACCGGCGCCAGCAGTTCGCTGGTGACCGTAATAGCCACCGTGGCCGATCCCGTGGCCACCCGGATAAAAGCCGATACCAGCCAGCCATAGAGGATAGGGGAAAGGTTCGCCTGCGCCGCGAGCTCGCCCAAGACCCTGGCAACGCCCACTTCGGTCATGACGCGGCCGAACCCCCCGCCCGCTCCAATAATCACCAGGGTGATGGCGATGGAGGACACCGATTGCTCGGAAAACTGGAGAAGCTGCGGCAGCGAGCGCCCGCACCGGATGCCCAACGCCCAAAGGCTGAAGAGCACAGCCAGCAGCAGTGCGATCGTGGGGTTCCCGATAAACAGCATGATCCCGCGAACCCTGGGATCCTCGATTCCCGCAAGTTCGGCGATGGTGCCGCAGAGGAGCAACGCAACCGGGAGGAGGATCGCTGCCAAGGTGATCCCGAATCCCGGGCGCCGTTCATGGGGGCTGAGGGTGGCTTGGAAGGCCGGAGGGTTCACGGTCACGCGTTTGATTGCGAACCGGGCAAAAAGAGGGCCTGCCACCGCTGCTATGGGAATCCCCAGGAGCAATCCCCAGAGCAGCACTTTCCCGGTGTCGGCGTGGAGTTTGTTGACTGCAATCACCGGCCCGGGATGCGGCGGCATGATCCCGTGCATGACAGAAAGAAACGAGAGCAGGGGCAACGCCAGGAGCAGGAACGGCCGTTTGGTTTCCTTGGCAATGGTCAGGAGGATGGGCAGTAGGAGTAAAAGCCCCACGGCAAAAAAAGTGGTAAGGCCGATGCAAAGCGCCAGGATCGGAATGAGCCAGCCGACCCGTTCGGGCCCGAGGAGGGAGGCAAACCGTTTTGCGAGCACTTCGGCGCCGCCGGATTCACCGAGGAATTTGCCCAGCATTGCACCGAGGCAGAGGATCGCGCCGATCCCGCCCAACGGCTCCCGCGCCCAGGAAAAGGGAGGCGAGGGTCAACGCGATGAAAGCGCTGAGCCTCAAGCGGACCACCATGAGAATCAGGAGCCCGACAACGCCTAGTGTAAGGGTGAGAAGGAAGATAGGATCGGACATCGTGGCAGGATTGGGAAAGTGTGCAGGGTAATCTTGGGGGTGCCCGTCGAGACACCGCGGTGGACCTCAAGAATCGTGCGGGGAACGTGGCGGCGTCCCAGTTTAGGATGATCGATGAGAACGGGCGCTTTCAGGGGGCGGAAGGGGAGTGGGCCTGGGGCCCGCAGGATGAAAGCAAAGCCGACCGGTGGACAACGTCAAAAAACCGGGCCCATTCCGGCAGGGCGCGGGCGCGCTCTCGGGCAATGGATGCAGCGATGGCTGTGAGGGTTGAAATTCTCCTCTTGAAAAGTTGGGAGCTCCGGGTTAGGTTCCCGGCCTCTTTTTTCGCCAGGGTAGCTCAGTGGTAGAGCGGGGGACTCATAAGCCCTAGGTCGGGAGTTCAATCCTCCCCCCCGGCACTTTTCCCCTCTGGAGCCCCGCCCCATGGACCCATGGACCCCATGGACTGGATGGACCGGATGGACTGGATGGACTGGATGGACTGGATGGACTGGATGGACTGGATGGGACAAAAAGACCTAAAACCACCCCACGCACTTACGTTTGGCTCCCCAATGGGCATGTCTGGTGAAGTTTGGACGACAAACCATTTTACAGGGCTGGAAGTTGCCCCCATCTTCTGCGCCCATGATGGCTCTTTTCCGGCACATCCTTAGCTTTGTCCTGATCGCTAGTACCACGGCATTCGCCCAGCCCAACGCGGTACGTAAAAGTCTGGCACGAATCACCAACTCCGCCCAGGAACCCAATTACAGGATTCCTTGGCTGCCCGGTCAGACCGGGGGCGGTTCCGGAACAGGTTGGGTCGTTTCCAAGGATCGTTTGTTGACCAACGCACACGTGGTGAGCAACGCACGGTTCCTGACCGTCGAACGCGAGAACGATCCCAAGAAGTACATCGCCACCGTCGAACACATCGCCCATGACTGCGATCTGGCTTTGCTCAAGGTCGATGATCCCGCTTTTTTCAAAGGCACCGTCCCGCTCAACCTAGGAGGGATTCCTGAAATCGAATCCATGGTCTCTGTTTTTGGCTATCCCATTGGCGGAGAGCGCTTGTCGGTGACCCAGGGAATCGTGTCGCGGGTGGATTTCCGTACGTACACGCATTCGGTGGTCGATTCGCATTTGTGCATCCAGATCGATGCGGCCATCAACCCGGGCAATAGCGGCGGGCCCGTGCTGCAGGGGGGCAAAGTGGTCGGAGTCGCCTTCCAAGGCTATAGCGGGGACGTGGCTCAGAACGTGGGCTACATGATCCCGACGCCGGTTATCAAACACTTCCTCCAGGATATCAAGGACGGGAGTTACGACCGGTACATGGACTTATCCATCAACACGTTCAACCTGCTCAACCCGGCGCATCGGCGCGCTTTGGGGTTGCCCGACAACGACCGCGGAGTGGTGGTCAGCTCGGTGCAGGCGGCGGGTGTCTGCGCGGGGCTCCTCAAGCCGGCGGATGTGATCCTGGCCATCGACGGACACGAGGTGGCCAGCGATGGGATGGTCGAGTTTGATGGCGAACGGGTCCAGATGGCCGAGGTCGCCGAGCGCAAGTTCCTGGGCGACACCGTTAAGTTTGCCGTCCTGCGCGAGAGCAAACCGCTGGAGGTGGCCGTCAAGTTCACCCGGGCGTGGCCTTACACGATGCAGGCCAATACGTACGAGCAGCAGC
>JAYVTN010000022.1:0-7644 GCA_043788785.1 Spartobacteria bacterium
CACCAGCCCAGGGCAACGCCCTGGGAACCCGACCACAAACCCGTTTCCAGCCCTAAAAGGGCGTCACTGACGGGCACTGACGGGCAGGGCCCTGGGACCCAGACAATCCGTCGCAGCCCCGAAAGGGGGGCAATCGCAGCAGCTGTATTCTGGCTCAACACTGTTGGAATTTTCATCGCGTTTCTAATTGGCTCAGTCCCACACGTATCGCTCGTCATGTGGGACCTTGTATCGCTCCAAAAATTTGCGGAACTCATCCTGAAACGAAACCTTTTGATGGTGTTGCTCCTGATTCTGGATGTAACGGATCACGGCGTCGGCCTGCGATTCACCAATCGAAAACGCGCCGTAGCCCGCTTGCCAGGTGAATCCCGGCCACCCGCCATTGGACTTCATCCACTTGGACGAACTCTTCTTCAACTCCTCGATGAGGTCGGCCTGTGAAATTGTCCGGTGTAATCGAACTAGCGTATGCACATGGTCCGCCACGCCGCCGGTCTGGAGAGAGGGCGATTTGAGATTGTCCAAAATGCCCACCATGTAGGCATGGAGGCGAGAGCGAGTCTCCGTGCCGATCAGCGGCTCGCGATTCTTGGTGCTGAAGATGAGATGAACCAAAACTTTGGAAAGGGATTGCGGCATTGTGAGTGACGCCCTTTCAGGGCTGGAAATGGGTTTGGGGTCGGGTACCCAGGGCGTTGCCCTGGTCTGATGAGTCGTTGCGCCTTCGGCGCGGGGGCAGGAGGGAATTGTTTACAGATAACGTGTAATTGGAGTCGTTACGCCTTCGGCACGTGGAACTCAGGGGATTGATTGCGGTGCCCATCTATTTGGGATCGCAACGCCTCGGGTGAATGGATGGATGGTCACCATTTCCTGGGTACCTTCGCCATGAGCGAGGGCCAGAAGGGCTGCGAGTTTTTTATCCCCACCAGCATCGTGCGGTTTTTGGTGGAGGTGATGGAGGTTGGTCCCGAGTATCTAGAGAGTGCCCGGCGCATTCTGCGCAACGAAGGTGCAGCGACCTCCTTCCCACGCGCTGAAGGCGCAACGACTCTCCAGCCCAGGGCAACGCCCCGGGCAACGCCCTGGGTAGTCGGCCTGCCCGCATAGGCAATCGCGCCACCTTTCAAAGAAGCCCGAATCGCAATTGCGTTTGCTGATTTCTGGCTGAGCTTAGCAAAGCTGGCTGATCGAATGCGGCCGGTCCGCAGTTTTTACCGGAATAGCTGGTTCTATCGAGCCTTAAGCCAATGAAGCCATGGGGATCGACCCTAAACTAGAGAAGAGTCTTGGCGGGGAAACGCAGCCCATTATGTGCGCGGAGGCAGCTGCGAGCAGCGCCGGCGAACGACGGTCAGCATTTGCCTGGCTTCCAATTTCCCGATCAATATCTCCTGGGGCCCGCACCGCGTACAGATTTACAACGACGGTTTCCGGCAGTTGTGCGGGATCTGGCGGATAAGACGTCGGATGTCAAAACGGTGGCGGCGGCCGGCCAGATAATTGGCGACACCCTTAGTGAGCATGGCTTGGAGGTGCCGTTCGCTTTGCTGTACCTGCTCGACGCCGAAGGCAAAGAGGTTCGGCTCGCCGGGAGGACAGGGCTGGAACTTGGCTCTGCTGCTAGTCCGCAAACAGTGGCTTTGGATGGCCCAGAGAATTCAGGTTGGCCGCTGGCTCAGGCCGCACGAGAGCGGCAGGTGGTGGAGGTGGAAGGGTTGAGCCAGCGATTCGGCTCGTTCGCCTGCGGCCCCTACCCGGAAGTGCCGCAGAGGGCCTTGGTTCTGCCGATTATGATCTCCGGCGTGGCTCATCCCTTTGGACTGTTGGTGGCTGGAGTCAGTGCGCGCAGGGCGCTGGATGATGCCTATTGAACTTTCTACTTCTTGCTCCGGGACGGAGTGACCAATGCGCTGACTAACGCTCGTACCTACGAGGAGGAGCGCAAACGTGCCGAGGCGCTGGCCGAGATTGATCACGCGAAAACAGCCTTTTTCTCCAACGTCAGCCACGAGTTTCGCACGCCTCTGACGCTTATGCTCGGGCCGCTCGAAGATCTGCTGAGGTTGGAAGACACTGAGATCTCTCCGGCAGGCAAAGGGCAACTGGAAGTGATCCATCGGAACAGCCTGCTGCTGCTGCGGTTGGTGAACTCGTTATTGGATTTTGCACGCATTGAGGCTGGGCGGGTGCGGGCGGTGTATGAGCCGGTAGATCTGGCAAGCTTTACGACGGAGTTGGCCAGCGTATTCCGATCTGCTACCGAGCGGGACGGCTTAAGGCTCAGCGTTAATTGTCCGCCGCTTGCCGAGCCGGTCTATGTGGACCGGGAAATGTGGGAAAAAGTGGTGCTCAATCTCGTGTCGAATGCTTTCAAGTTCACTTTCGAGGGAGAACTCGAGGTTTCACTGCGGGCTGTCAATGGGATGGTGGAGCTGCGCGTGCATGATACCGGTGTGGGAATTCCGGCGGAGGAGATGCCGCGGCTTTTTGAGCGTTTCCATCGAATCCCAAATATGCGCAGCCGCACCCAGGAAGGCAGCGGCATTGGGTTGGCGCTGGTGCAGGAGTTGGTCAAGTTGCATGGGGGGACGGTGCGGGCCGAGAGCCAACTCAGTCACGGAAGCACGTTTATTGTGAGCGTGCCAATGGGTAAAGATCATCTCCCGGCGGAGCGGATTGGTGTCCCGCGGGATCTCCCCTCAACGTCGGTTGGAGCCATGCCGTTTCTTGCAGAGGCATTGCGTTGGCTGCCTGAGGACCTCAACCATGACGCGCTCGCGCAGCCCTTGCCGATGTCACCGGAGTTTTCCGATCAGGTAGCGGGCGCGTCGGACCGACGACGTCCTAAGTTGCTGATTGCCGATGACAATAAAGACATGCGGCAATACCTGGCACGGCTGCTGGGTGTGCGCTACGAAGTGGAGGTTGTCCCGGATGGCATCGCGGCACTGGCCGCTGCGGGCCAACGACGTCCTGACTTGATCCTGTCGGACGTGATGATGCCGCACTTGGATGGCATAGGTCTGGTGCGCCAATTGAGAGCCGATCCAAGTCTCGCGCGGAAGCGGCCAGTTCGAGGGGACCGGGATCGGTTTGGCGCTGGTGCAAAAAGTTACCCAACGGATGGGGGGGCGGACCGGCGTGGAATCCGAGGAAGGAAAAGGCAGCCGATTTTGGATCGAACTAAAACTGGGCGAGCGCCGCGCCAAACCGGCCGGGCCTGAGGTGTCAACCACTGAGCCTAACGACGGGATCGTGTTGCTAGGGCAGAAATGGCTGCGACAAGTCAAGCAGCCAGCTTAGGGCGCGACTCCCGCAACTCACTCCGCATGCTGGGCGTTAGTTCGCGGATCGAAGCACTCAGTTGCTGGCTTCAAGCAGCGGCTCCAATTCCCGCAGTTCCGCCACCCAAATGGCCAGCAGCGCAGAGCTCCGGTCCAATCCATCCCCCTGCTCGCGCAGGAGTTTTAGGTTGCGCTAAGTTGCCAGCCTTTTCGGGGCTTTTCTGGCGCCGCAACCAGCGCGTGATTGCGGAGGAGTCATAGCGCAAAGGATCCTGCCATGGGATTCACCACCAATGAGCCCATGTTTGGATACATCGACGAGCCCTCGACCGGTGACAGCCATTGATCCCGGGGCAGGGTATCGGCGCGTAAGGCCATGCCCAGCAACGGAGCCCCCTCGTTGCCAACAGGCCAATGTGAGTTCGGCATAGTAGCAAAGCCGTTCTGGCCCTGAGTGGCAGAGCCGTCCCGGCCCTGGTTGGGCAGCCAGGCAGGCCACGTCGTGATGGGAATTGCTCTCATGTATAGTAAACGACGGTTTCCTTTACGTGACTTCTGCGTCATGATAAGGAAAAGTGGTTTTCTTTCCATGTCCGCGCTTGCCCCATTACCGCTCAAGGATCTCAGCTCGCTGGATACCCGCCAGGTTTGGGCTGCTTTGACCGAGGCCCATCGGCATCTGGCCGAACTTAAGGGCTTGTGCGAGTCTTTGCCCAACCAAGCCATCCTGCTCGACACGTTGGGCATTCAGGAAGCCAAGGATAGCTCAGAGATCGAGAATATCATCACCACGCATGATGAGCTCTACGCGGTCCGGCCCGACTCATCGACGTCTGCAGCTTCCAAGGAGGTGCGCCATTACGTGTCGGCGTTGCGGGTAGGATTTGATGCGGTGCGCACTGAGGGCAGTGCGGTTGGCTTGGTCAAGGCTTTGCGGGATCTCATGTTGCGCACCAAGCACGGCATCCGGGAGAAACTGCCCAAGATCTACAGCCAGGACTTGCTCAATATTCTCTTCCGCTATCCTTATACAAAAACCGAGTACGTAGAGAAAGAGCTGGGGGTTTCGCGCATCACCGCTGCCAAGTATCTTGAGCAACTCGTGGCGGGAGGCGTCGTGCGCAAACAGCGCATCGGCAAGAACAAGTTTTATATCAATGAGCCGCTTTTTATCCTGCTCAGTGGTGTTACATTGGAGCAGGTCTGAGGCAAATACATTTGCCGGGAACCCGACGCCTCGCGATTGGTTATGAGTATGGGAAAGGCGATCTATTATACTCCCACCAGCCAGTGGCGGGTTTGGGCGAACTTTCGAGTCGCCCGGTGGGTTTGGAAATCCATGGACAGGTGGGCTCGACTGTTTTTCTGTCCCCAGTTCTGCTGCACGGAGCTGCCCTGATTTTTGCACGCTGAAGTGGCAGAGCCGTCCCGGCCAATTCGCACCTCTTAATGCCCTGTGGTCGGCATCTCCGCCTGCGCAGCCCCCAGCACCACCCCATTTGACACTCTTTGCGCAATGCATTAAGAGATACACATGAAGACCATCACCATCAATGTATCTGAGCCGGTGTATGACGAATTCCGGCAATACGCCCGGAAGGTGGACCGCAAGGCGTCCGAACTGATCCGCGAGGCGATGGAGCTATACCGCCAGCAATACATGCAGCGCCGGACGACGCTGCGCGACCGCCGAGCGGCAAGCGTCGGTGGGCCGATCCAACCCATTGGGGCAGAGGACAATCTTTTGGATGAGATGCTCGATGACGCACGGGATTGATACGGACTTTTTGGTGGCAGTGGAGGTGAGCGAGCATCCGTTTCATCTCCGGGCGGATGCGTTGCTCTCGGAATTGCTCGCCAAAGGTCATGAGCTGGCTGTGGCACCACAAACCTTGGCGGAGTTTATCCACATCGTCACTGACGGCAAACGCATGCCTCGTCCACTGGGCGTGGCTGAAGCGATTCACCGGGCGAACCACTGGTGGCAGGCCGCAGAGGTGGTAAGGGTCTTTCCGACCACCGAAGCGACAACCGATTTCCTTTCCTGGCTGCAACTCCACGGCCTCGGTCGCAAACGCCTTCTCGATACACTGTTGGCCGCCACCTTCCACCGCGCCGGCGTCCGCCATATAATCACCAACAACGAAAAAGACTATCGGTTGTTCGGACTGTTTGAATTGGTTGGCTATCGGCTCTGAGCGAATCCAAGGGAGCGCTCCTTGCTGTTTGACACTTTTGGCTGCCGATCAAACCTCAAGCCGCTGCACAATTAGCAGCGTTGATTGAGCGCATCCGTCGCCGCGCAAAGGGCTGTGGTTTGGGACGTCGAAGCTCCGGTGCCGCGCACGTCCATGGGATGGAAGCCCATGCTACAGCTCGCGGCGGGCTTGCTCATCGCAGGCCTAGAGCGTGCCGCGGGTCACGCCGAGCTGGCTCTGGGCCTTGAGTTTGCGCCAAAGCTCCTCCCCTTGTTGCTCGCCCCGTAACAGGCTTTGGTAGGCCGCGATTGTGTCTTGCGATTGCGCGGCGTTCTCTTCCAACAGTTCCACCCGGTAATCCCGCAGCCCAGCGTTCTCCAGCGTCTGGAAGAAACGCGCCCCGGTCTGGGGGACAGCGTTGAAGAGGGTATTGCGGCAGCCCACATCGGCCCGCAAAGGATGTTCCATGCCGATGCGATCCCGCAGATGCACGCGGTGCTGGTCACAGGGCCGGCCGCAATCCAAAAACGAGGTCCCTTTGGAAAGGAACGCGGCAAACACGCAGTGCTCCATATGGAACATCGGCATGTGCTGGTGGAGGGTCAGCTCAAACCAATGCGCTGGCGCGTCCGCCAACAAATCCAAGACCTGGTTGATCGCCAGATCATAGCTCACGGTCACCCGTTCCATATCTTTGCCCATCAAATATTGGGCGCTCAACGGATTGGCAACGTTGAGGGAGAAGTCGCCGCGTTTGCGCAGATCGCTCTCCTTGAAAAAGTCGATAGCTCCCGGATTGCGGATGAGTACGCCGTCCGGGGCAGCGTTCTCGATGAGTTTGAAGAAGCCTTCTTCACCCGCCTTCTGAATACGCGGGGTCGCAAGGAAAATGGCGGACCCTGTGGCCGTTTGCCGCACCAATGCCACGGCATCCTTGTAGCGGCGTATATCTTCGAAATCGATGTAAACCGTTTCGACGCGGGCAGCCAAGGCGGCTTCGAGTTGCGCCACCGTGCGGCACAAAACGCTGAGCCGGCTTGTGGACAACGGCTCGCCCGCATGGGTCACCGCGTCGGTCCCGAATCGCGCAAATGTCTCGCGCCAGGTCCCAGGCTCTTCGCGGCGCTGGACTTGGCGAGCCTGATCCATGCGCTCGACCAGCGCACGCCGGAGCCGGTTGAGTTCGCTTATAGGCAGAATGACGTCGCCTTCGAGCTCGTTAATTAATTCGCCTAGCTCGTAACGGGTCTCCCCGAAACGGCCCAGATGTTCGCGGAGTTTCTCTGTGCCCATGGGCGCTGTCCGCGCAGTCTGAAGTTCCATCGTGGAACTCACGCTCTGCACTTGGCCCGGGCTGCGCGCCTCCAGTGTCAGAGGCGATCCAGCTTGGCCCGTGACCCGCAGCTCAATGCGTTCGCGGTGCCGCGCTTCAATCTTCCCGGCAAAGGATCCCTGTAATCGCTTTTCCAAAGCAGGGTCATCGGTTTTCCATACGCGATCGCCAGGCTTGATCCGGCTGAAATCCATGTGCCGATGCCGGAAAAAGAAGCAGTCGCCCTGGATCTGGTAAATGCGGCCACCCTGTTCGCCGTTGGTGTCCCCGCCCGTATCGAACACAATGCCATCGCCCAGCGCCAAGGGTACTTCGCTGCGGAACTCGACGTGGTCGGCGCCTACCCGTGCCACCCGCCCAGCAAACGGACCGCGCTTTTTCCCGAACCGCGCGGAGACGAGTTCCTGGTGGTTGACGCCGTGCATCCAGCCACTGTAAAGGCCGCGCGAGAACGTCATCTCCAACTGGTAGCGATCCTCCGCAGACGCTTGGAACTCGCGCTGGGCCAACGCCGCATCAATGGCTTTGCGGTAGACTTGGCAAACCGCGGCGACGTATTCGGGGGACTTGAGCCGGCCTTCGACTTTGAAACTCACCACCCCAAGCTCCAACAAGCGCGGGATCTCGTTGACGGCTGCCAAATCCTGTGGCGATAGCAGATAGCGCCGGTCCCCCAGATCCCGGACCGCGCCGTCCACGATCAACTCATACGGCATCCGGCACGCTTGGGCGCATTCGCCACGATTGGCGCTTCGTTGACCCAAGCTCTCGCTCGTGAGGCATTGGCCCGAGTACGCCACGCACAACGCCCCATGGACGAATA
>JAYVTN010000023.1:0-5264 GCA_043788785.1 Spartobacteria bacterium
GGTGTTCTACCCCCCCCCTGTTATGCGTGTCCTAATTGCCGATGATGACCAGCAGGTCGCCCGAGTTCTCGCAGCCATGGTCAAGGCGTGTCAACACGAGGTTGTCGCCACAGTGACCGCTGGCGGTCTTGAAACGGTTCGCAGTTGCGCCCGTTTCCATCCCGACTTGGTGCTTTTGGATGTGATGATGCCCAAATTCAACGGATTCACGGTCTGCAACCAGCTCATGGGCAGCCATCCGAGGCTCAAAGTGGTCCTCGTCTCTGGATTGGTCGAAAAGACCTACCCCAGTGTGTCCAACTGCGGGGCCGTGGAGTACATGCGCAAACCCCTTAGGGTAGAGCAGGTGCGCGAGATGCTTTTGCGGGTCGAACAACTTCCTGCCCTAAACGGGGCTCCGAAAAACTAGGGGGACGGGGTAGGGAGAGCTGCCCGGGCGCTGGAGGATGGCCTCAGCCTGCTCCTTGATCTGAGGCTGAATACGGCGGTGAACTGCGGCGGTATTCATGCCCCAATGTGTCCCGTTTGCAAAACGCGGTGAAGGGGTGCCTTTTTCCTTGGGCCCACCGGGGCCTTTCCAAGGCCGAGTACCTGCGCCAGGTGTTTTCCCGCAGGGGCGCTGGCATGTAGTCATGCACTGTTTTTAGTGTGTTCTTATCTAACGAAGCCCAGGCCACGGCAGGGAGGTGTGCTGGCGGTTGGCTCCATCGGCACGATGCCCCTGCCACGGGCGGTGATTTCCATGGGCACGCTGGCATGCCGCGAGCCCTCAGGCTTCGCGTTGGCGGACACTTTCTTTCTTGGCTTCGCAGTCCTGCTGGAACCGACGCAGCTCCCGGGAGAGTTCCTCCTGGAGTTCCTGGGCCTCGGTCGCGTTACCGGCCGCTCTCGCCTTGGTGAGTTGGCTGCTGAGGAAGACCTCGCGCTCGGCGATCTTTGCCTTGAAAGTGGCATCGATCTCGGCAATTTCGGCTTTCTGGGCGTCGCTCACCTTGTGGGTGGGTGCCTGTTTCTCCAGACGTTCCATGGCTAATTCGTAAGAGGATTTCATAAACTTGATATTGAGTGTTCGAGGTTAACCGACGAAGAAGACTGCCCGCATTTCTAATTTCTTTTGCTTCAATGATCAAACTGCTGAGTACAGACTTCGACGGAACGGTAGTCGATCACGCAGCCAAACCGGCCGTTAGCCCCGCTTTTCTGGAGGCGCTCAGGGTGTTGAGGCGCGAAGGGGTATTGTGGGCCGTCAATACCGGGCGCGAGTTGGCTCATATCATCGAAGGCCTGCGGGAGTTTGCCTTCCCGATCGAGCCCGATTTTGTGCTTACGGCCGAACGCGAGATATTCCATCGGGGTCAAGGCGGGGTGTGGCAGGATTATGGGGATTGGAATGCACGTTGCACGGAGGCCCACGACGAGCTTTTTGCCCAGGCGGGCCCGCTCCTGGCCGATATTGAGGATTTTCTGAATACGCACGTTAAAGCGCATGCGATCTACGAAGGCGAGCGCTTGGTGGGATTGGCTACGGAAACCGACGGGGATATGGATCAGGTGTGCGCGTTCCTAGATCGGGAGCGGGGCCGGGTTCCCGGGTTCCAATTCATGCGCAACACCGTGTATGTGCGGTTTTGCCACGAGGCGTACAGCAAAGGGACGGCCTTGGGGGAGCTAGGGCGCCTGACGGGGATCACAGCCGAGGAGATTTTTGCAGCCGGGGATCACTACAATGACCTTCCGATGCTCGATGGCACCCATGCCAAGTGTGTGGCTTGCCCTTCGAATGCCGTGGAGGCGGTCAAACAGACCGTTGCTAACGCGGGCGGTTTCGTGGCGGCAAGTCCCTGCAGCGAGGGGTTGGTGGAAGCCCTGCATTTCTTTGGGGCATTAAGACAAACCTGAAGGCGGACAGCGGAAGGGCAAAAGGCTGGTGGGTCACGTCTCTCTGGAAGGAGCCCAGCGGCGTTTCCGCATTTCCATACCCGTTTTTGGGAACGACCCGCCGACAGCGTTTCCGCTTTTAGCTTTCTGGTCCGGGTGCATGATGGAGCCGGGTTCCATGAAACAGCGCCTCATCCAGCAAGTTGGTCGCAGTGCGCGGCTTAATGTCATCAACGAGCTCAAGCGCAGCCAAGGCATGTGTGTGGCTGATTTGGCCACGCGGCTTGGGATGAGCTATATGGGGGTTAAAGGCGTGTGTCTGGATTTGGAGAAACGGGGGCTCGTTGACACGTGGCGCTCCCCGCAGAAGCTCGGACGACCCCAGATGCTCTACCGGTTGACCACGCGATCCCGCGATCTGTTCCCGACAGAGAGTAATGGGATGACGTTGGAGTTGCTAGGGGCTGCCCAGCGTCTGTTTGGCGCCACGGCTCCGGAAAAGCTCCTTTTGGTCGTATTCCAGGGTTTCACGAGCTCCTACGCGGCACGAATGCCAGCCGGTGATGTCGAGGAGCGCGCCAGCCATCTCGTCCGGTTGCGGGATGGGGAGGGCTATATGAGTGAATGGGTCCCGGACCCGTCGGGCTGGCGTATTGTCGAACATCACTCGCTGATAATCGACCTGTTAAGGGCATTCCCCATTGTGGCCCGGTTGGAGACCGAGATGTTCCAGAAACTGCTCGGGTGTGCCCTCAAGAGGGAAGAACGGACCGCCTCTGGACTTTTTGAAGTGGAGTATCGGGCAGCAGCCGGAGCCAATTTTTAGTTCTGGGCGCAGGGAAGGGGGCAGATTAGGGCACCAGAACTAAAGGACCTAAGCTGAAAACCTAACGCTAAAAATGCTCTTGGCCGAGGTCTGGGGCGAAGACAGGGGTTGGAATCCGCTGCAAATGTTGCTCTTCAGGAGGTTTATTGCGCAATTTTAGATTGCCAACCGGAAGAGGGTGGCTAGCTTTCCCGCCCCATGCCTAAGTCGATCGCACGTCGTAAGACGAAGAAATCAGCCGCAAAACGCTTTAAGATTACTGGCACGGGCAAAATCCTTCGCCGTAAACAAGGCCTTCGTCATCTAGCTTCTTCCAAGAGCTCCAAGCGCAAGCGCCGTTTGGGTAAGGTTGGCCAAGTCCACAAGACGATGGTCGCCCGTATCAAAGAGTGCCTTCCTTTCGCTTAAGGCGAGAAGAAGAAGCGTTCCGATCTGTCCGCCTGTCCGGCCAATGAGCTGGATAAATTGGGAAACGAGACGGCAGATCTTCCACACCAAACAGTTTCCCAAACAAAAATAGACCAACCACATGCCAAGAGCCACTAATGCCCCCGCGAGCCGGGAGCGCCGCAAAAAAGTTGTCGATGCCGCCAGGGGATTCCGCGGACGTCGTTCCAAGCTCTTTCGTTACGCCAAGAACGCGGTGATGAAAGCCCAAACCTGGGCCACGCGCGATCGCAAGACGCGTAAACGCAATTTCCGGATGCTCTGGCAGACCCGGATCAACGCGGCAGCGCGTGCGTACGGATTGACCTACAGCCGTTTCATGGAAGGCATCAACGCCGCCGGAATCACACTGGACCGCAAGTCCATGGCTGAGATTGCTGTCAAAGATGAAGCCGCCTTCAAGATGATCTTCGAGAAGGCCAAGGCCGCTCTCGAGGCCAAGCGCAACGCCGCCTAATCCCACCTTTTCACGGATTCCAGGCAGCCTCGAATGCGCATCGCGTGTTCGAGGCTGTCTGCTTTTAAGCCTTTAGCTCCTTTTCCCATGGATCAACAACTCGAAGAAGTGCGTGCCCAAGCCTTGGCGGAGATCGCCTTGGTCGCTGATGAACCAGCCTTGGAGGCTGTGCGGGTTAAATACCTGGGCCGCAGCGGCAGCGTGTCGGCATTCAGCGAAGCCATGAAAGCCTTGAGCAAGGAGGACAAGCCGCGCATTGGAAAACTGCTGAATGAAGTGCGCGGGGCAGTGACCGCAGCCCTGGACCAAACCAAGGCTGGATTACTGGCGCTTGCTGATCAGCAGGCATTCGCCGGCGTGGACGCGACTTTGCCCGGGACGGCTGCCGCGTTGGGGAGCCTGCATCCGATCACCCAGCTGCAGGACCGCACCATCCAGATCTTTCGCCGGATGGGGTTCGCCCTTGCCGATGGCCCGGATATCGAGACCGAGTTCCATTGCTTTGACGCCTTGAACACCCCGGCCGATCACCCGGCCCGTAACGAGCAGGACACCTTTTACTTTGGAGACGGCCGCTTGCTACGCACCCACACCAGCAGCGTCCAGGTGCGCACGATGGAGATGACGGCGCCGCCTATCCGGATCATTGCCCCAGGTGCCGCATACCGCCGGGACGAGATCGATGCGACCCATCTCGCCCAATTCACCCAGATGGAAGGCCTCTATGTGGATCGGGGCGTCAGCGTTGCCGATCTTAAAGGCACGTTGGAGTTTTTCTTCCGCGAGCTTTTCGGCAAGGACGCCAAGTTCCGATTTCGGCCGCACTTTTTCCCATTCACCGAGCCCAGCTACGAGGTGGATATCAAAGCCACCGCATTGGGGAGCGCGGATCGTTGGCTGGAAATCGCAGGCTGCGGGATGGTGGACCCGGCGGTGTTCGAGTCTATGAATGCCAAGAGGGGAGATGCCGCGTTTGATCCTGAGGGAGTCACTGGGTTTGCGTTCGGGTTCGGCTTGGATCGCTTGGCGATGATCATGTCCGGGGTTTCCGACATCCGGTACTTCACAGACAACGACCAGCGGTTCCTGGCCCAGTTCTAATTTTGCGTTTGGACCTATGAAAGTTTCTCTTAATTGGCTTCGTGAACTCGTAGAGTTGCCGCCCACAGTGGATGGCTTGGTGGATTTACTAACCTTGGCGGGAGTCGAGGTGGAAGGCATCCAGACCCATGGGGTGTCCATTCCCAATGTTGTCGTGGCAGAGATCCGCGAGAGCCTCCAGCATCCCAATGCCGACCGGTTGAGCGTCTGTCAGATCGAGGATGGCTCCGGAAGCCCGCGCCAGATTGTCTGCGGCGCCAAGAACTATAAGGTGGGCGACAAGGTGCCTGTGGCGCTGCCCGGGGCCGTGTTGCCGGGCGATTTTAAGATCAAGGTGGGCAAGCTTCGCGGAGTAGAAAGCCAAGGCATGCTGTGCAGCAGCGACGAGCTCGGTCTGCCCAAAGGCGCCGACGGCCTGCTGATTCTTTCGCCTGAAGCCGTCCCCGGAACGCCTCTGTCGGATTTGTTCCCGGGCGACACCATCCTGGATCTCGAAATCACGCCCAACCGTCCCGACCTGCTGAGCGTCAACGGGATTGCGCGTGAAATCGGGGC
>JAYVTN010000024.1:0-9247 GCA_043788785.1 Spartobacteria bacterium
GGGCACCTGGGCCCGTTTGGGAGCTGGCAGCGGGGCTGGGGCTTTGGAGCGGGGGGCCGGGGTAATCTCCTTGCCTTGTCCCAGAGCAGTCAGAGCCTCGAGTACGTCATTGAGGTTGGCTTGGGCCAAGGTTTGGATGGCCCGGATGGCAGCGATCTCGAAATGCATCTTCTTGTTGGAAGCCCATTTCATACGGGACTCCGCAGCGGCAAATTGTTCGATCAGATCGAGCACCTTACCCATTTCAATGAGTTGGCCCTGGGCAAGGAGGGCAGCCAGGGATTGGGCGTCGAGATCCTCCTTGAGGGCTTCGGGCTCGGCTTTAGCCACCAAAACGTTGCGGAGATGGTTGATGAGGTCGGCCATGAGACGGCCGAGGTCCTTGCCTGCCTGGGCTTGTCCATCGATGAGGTGCAAAGCATTTGGGACATCTCCCGCGATGAGGTGGTCAACGAGGGCGAGAATGCTCTGCTGGGAGGTGAACCCGAAGATTTTCTGAACATCTTCATCATCGATCACATCGCCGCAAAAGGCCACGAGCTGGTCGAGCATGGACTCGGCATCGCGCATGCCGCCCTCGGCGCCCCGGGCCAGGGTGTCCGCGGCGGCCTGGGTGAGGCGGATGTTCTCCTTGGTGGCAATCTGGAGGAGATGCTGGGAGATGAGGGGTGAGGGGATCCGTTTGAGGTCAAAACGCTGGCACCGGCTGAGAATGGTGGTGGGAACCTTTTGGGGGTCGGTGGTTGCAAAGATGAATTTGACGTGCGCTGGAGGCTCTTCGAGGGTCTTGAGCAGAGCATTGAAGGAGGAGTTGGAGAGCATGTGGACCTCGTCCACGATGTAGAGTTTGTACTTTCCCCGGGTCGGGGCGTACTTGACGTTGTCGATGATCAGCTCCCGGATTTTATCGACCTGGGTATTGGAGGCGGCATCAAACTCGAGGACGTCCAAGCTGTTGCCTCCGGCTATTTCGCGGCAGGAATCGCATTCGCCACAGGGAGTCAGCGTGGGGCCGTGGACACAATTGAGAGCTTTGGCCAGGATCCGAGCCGTGGAAGTCTTGCCAGTGCCCCTGGGCCCCACGAAGAGGTACGCATGCGCCAGACGTTGCTGCCGGATCGCATTTTTGAGCGTAGTCGTGATGTGATCCTGGCCTATGACATCGTCAAAGGTCTGGGGTCGATACTTGCGTGCAAAAACCGTATAGCTCACCCTGACACGTTAATAGGCCCAGGCCCACCGGCCAACAAAAAGGTTGAGAGGAAATCCGATTGGCGCCAACCCAGAGAAGGAAGCCACCGGGGAAGGTGCCCATTTTTCTGGACGCCTTCCTCCGGCCTCCTCAGAACTCACCTAACGCATGATAGGGAACATAATCGGACCGGAACTCAGGGAGCTGATCGGGGCCCGGCACTTTGCCGCGCTGCGAGAGGTGCTCGTGGACTTTTCCCCAGCCGATATAGCCGAATTAATCACGGATCTGCCTGATGAGGACCAGGCGGTGGTATTCCGGTTGTTGCCGCACGGAATCGCCACCGACGTGCTGGAGTACCTGGATTCCGAGGCCCAGCAGGTGGTCCTCAAGGCCATGGGCAGCGAGGACGCCGCCCGTATCCTGAATGAAATGTCGCCGGATGACCGGACGGCCCTCCTGGAGGAGTTGCCCGGAGCGGCGGTTGCCCAGATGCTCACGTTGCTCTCCCCGCAGGAGCGCGCCATAGCCCAAAGTTTGCTCAACTATCCCGAAGATAGTGTTGGGCGCCTGATGACGCCGGATTTCATCAGTGTGCGTGCCGATTGGACGGTCAAACAAGTGCTCGACTACATCCGTGTGCACGGGAACGACTCGGAAACCCTGAACGTGATTTATGTCACGGATGAGCAGGGCCGTTTGGTTGCCGACGTGCGCATCCGTGAATTCCTGCTGCGACCGCTGGAGACCTTGGTTGGCGATCTCGATGAGGGCTCCATGGTGGCACTGCGGGCCACGCAGGATGCCGAAACGGCTTTGGAAGATTTCAAAAAATACGATCGCAGTTCGTTGCCGGTGGTGGATTTTGAAGGCAAGCTGCTCGGGATCGTGACCGTGGACGACATGCTCGATGTCCAAGAAGCCGAGGCTACCGAGGACATCCAAAAGATGGGCGGTTTGGAAGTGCTCGAAGAGCCTTACATGGAGGCTTCCATTGTGGAGATGATCAAAAAGCGAGCCACGTGGCTGGTGATCCTTTTTGTCGGCGAGATGCTCACGGCCACGGCGATGAGCCGATATGAAGCGCAGATTTCCAAAGCCGTGGTGCTTGCCATTTTTATTCCCCTGATCATCTCCAGCGGTGGTAATTCGGGGTCCCAAGCGTCCACGCTGATTATCCGAGCCCTGGCCTTGGGCGAGTTGCGGTTAGGCGATTGGTGGACGGTGATGAAGAAGGAAATCCTCTCGGGGATCATGCTTGGGGGGATCCTTGGGATAATCGGGTTTACGCGGATCGAGGTTTGGTCGATGATTTCCCCGGAGGCTTACGGGATCCACCATACGTTGGTTGCTTTAACGGTGGGCATATCCTTGATTGGGGTCGTCATCTGGGGAACCGTGAGCGGATCGATGCTGCCGCTCATGTTGAGACGTTGCGGGTTGGATCCTGCGACTTCTTCTGCCCCCTTTGTAGCCACCCTTGTCGACGTCACTGGCCTTGTGATCTATTTTACCGTAGCGTTGGTACTCTTGCGTGGAACATTGCTGTGAGCCGCGCGCCTGCTTTGGTTGTTTGCGGCCCAGCCGTCCATTTATCTCCTAAATTGTGAGCACACCTGAATTCCCGATGGAAACTCCCTCAGAACCCTTGCCCAAACAAAACAACGAGCTACGGCCAGCCCGGCCGGCCGGTTCGGGCCTCTCCTCCCTGGATGTTGAATTGCCCCACAGACGCGAGCTTCCCGGTAGAAGAAACCTGCAGTTGGGGATCCTGAGCCTGATCGCGGCGGCAGGCTTGATCGTGGTGGGCATCTTTTTCATGGGGTCCCGGGCACTGGTGCCAGTGGCCACAGCTTTGGCAACGCTTACCCTATTATGGCTGCTGGCCCGCGGTCGGCTCTTGCGCCAACGTAACGGGATTTTCCTCGCCTTGGGCCTGGTGTGTCTTATGGGAGCGACGGTGGCGCTTTTCGAGCGGGCTTATGTCGTGGGGGCTGAAATGGCCAGGGCCCGGGTCGCTCAATCCCGGCAACGCGCCCAAAACAAGATCCCGCCGCCGACTCTTGACGCCAAACCCGCCCTGCTTAGCGCTGAAATGGGTGTTCCGCCGGTGGATACTGCTTCAGTGCGGGCTGTCCGGGTGCTTAAGGACTCCACGGTGGCTGTTGATCAGAAGGCGTACTTGGTGAAGGCCGGGGAAGTGTTTCCCTACCATAGCCAACAAGGCGGGGAGGTCGTCTTTTCCATCAACGACATGCTCCTGTCCCTGCCAACCGACGCGGTGGAGATTTTCGGGGGGCGCGCTTCTGCCCCGGTTCCGGTAACGAACGTGGCCAAACCCGAACCTGAAACCGTCGCGCAAGTCACTCGGCGGGCGCAGATCGAGGTTATGAGACGCTTCCCTGCCCTCGGCGTTAAAGATTCTCCGGAAAACGAGATGTTCGTGGAAATGTACCGGGAATTGCGGAATTCGGGAAATAGTCTGCTCAAGGATCCGGAGTGGCCCCTGCACATAGCGGAAACGTTAGCCGAACGTGAAGGTTGGAGGCTCAAGAAGGAGTTGCCGCCGGTTGAGGAGACCCAGCAGAAGTCCGATCCTGCACCGCAGTAGAGGCGGCGGCGCAGCGCCGGCTCGGAGGCAGAGTCCGAAGTAGGCCGGTGCAGCCCTGAGGTTATGGGGTTGGACCCTTTCGGATGCAGACGTGTGCGGGGAACGCATCGCCCAAGCAGCCCGGGTCGGTGTTGTGGGGATCGTACGAGGCCCGTGCTACTGCCTATACAGCTCCAAAGTCCGATCGCGTTCCGTAGCGTGGTCGACGATTGGCAGGGGATAACCCCGCGCAATCCGCAAGCCCGGGGAGGGGGGATTGCAAAGCTGGGAGGGCAACGCGTCCCGCAGCTCCGGGATCCACTGCTTGATAAAGGCACCTTCAGGGTCGTAGCGCTTGGTCTGGGTCCACGGGTTTTGGATCCGGAAATAAGGAGCGGCATCGGTGCCCGTACCCGCGCTCCATTGCCAGCCTCCGTTATTCGAGGCGATCTCGCCATCGACGAGATTTTGCATGAAGTACCGCTCGCCTTCTTTCCAAGAGAAGTGGAGGTCTTTGACCAGGAACATGGCTACGATCATGCGTACACGGTTGTGCATGAAGCCGGTAGCTGTCAGGGCGCGCATCCCGGCGTCGACGATGGGAAACCCGGTCCGGCCCGATTTCCACGCTTCGAGGTGTTCTGGTTTGCCGGGCCAAGGTAGGGAGCGGAACTGGGGTGCGAACTCGTGGTTGAGCACATCGGGCCAGTTGCTGAGCACCTGCATGTAGAACTCGCGCCAGATGAGTTCGGTGGTGAACTTTGCAACGTCCTGACGCTGGGCGGCATTGGCTTGGTGCGATGCTTGCAGGCAGAGGGCATAGACCTCACGGATGGAAAGCAGTCCATGACGCAGGTCTTGAGAAAGGCGGGAAGTCCCGGACTGACCGGGGATATCCCGGTACAAGCCGTATTCGAAGATGGGGCCATCCAGGAAACGCTGGAGGCGCTGGCGGGCGGCGGGTTCGCCGGGCGTGACGATCTGCGCCTGGGGGGTCAGCCCCCAGTAGGCCAGGGTTGGTAACTCCATTCCTACGATTTGGGCAGGGACGCGGATTTTGGAAATGGCTGGACCCGGGGAAGGCTTTGGCAGAGCAAGCCAAGCCTTGGAATAGGGGGTAAAAACCCGGAATGGTGTACGGCTTGCGGTGAGAACCTCGAGGTCCTCATGGATGGCGACGTCCTTGTGTGAGTAGACCTCGATGCCAAGCTCCGCGGCCAGTTTGGCCACTTCATCTTCGACGTGTTGTCCGAAAGGATCGGGATCGTGGTTGAAGTGAATCGCGGTGACTTGGCACTCGAGGCAGAGGGCCCGGAGAACTTCGGGAGCCGGGCCGCTGCGGAGGATGAGTCGTCCGCCTTTGGCCCGTAACTGGGTATCCAGGACGGCCAGCGATCCGCACAGGAATTCCTGGCGAGCGGGCCCTGTCCACTCATGGGATCCTTTCCAATTGCTTAGAATGAATACCGGGAGAACTTGCTGGGCTTGGCTGCAAGCCGCACTGAGAGCCGTGTTATCGGTGAGGCGCAGGTCCCGTCGGAACCAATGGATGGCAATGCTCATTAAGCTTGGATGCGGGTCCGGCCACTCAGGGCCCGACTGATAGTGAGTTCGTCGGCTTGTTCGAGTCCGCCCCCGGCCGGGAGGCCCTGGGCCAGTCGGCTCACGCTGACAGGAAACTCACGCAACAGCCCCACAAGATAATTACTGGTGGCTTCGCCTTCCACGTCGGCACCCAGGGCCAGGATGATTTCCGTGGGAGATCCCGATCGGATGCGCTCCAGCAAAGAGTCGATCCGCAGGTCTTCAGGGCCCACATGGTCCAGAGGCGCAATTCGCCCCCCCAACGTGTGATAGATGCCTGAATAGGCGCCCGTGCGCTCTAGCGGAAGGATGTCGGTTGGCTGTTCGACTACGCAAAGCAACGAGCGGTCCCGGGCAGAATCCTGACAGACTCGGCACAACCCCTCGGTTGCGAAGAAGCCGCACTGGGTACAGGGTTGGACCGTCTGGGTTACTTCGAGCATGGTTCGTGCGATTTCATGGGTACGAGAATCGCGGGACTGGATCATCCATAGGGCAATTCGCTCAGCGCTACGGGCCCCGATGCCTGGCATCCGCTTAAGCTCCGCGATAAGGGCTTTGATGGGTGGAGGGTAATCAGCGCGCTGCATGTCAGGAATGGGTTAGCCAAGCGGAGACGTGAGTGGCCAGGAGCGGTTGTTCACGGCGGGCGTGCTCTACCCGGTTCAGATAGAATTGGACAGGTCCGTCATGGCCTTGGGAAGGGAGAGCGTGTTTGAAATAACCGGAGGCGTCGGCCCAGAGCCCTTGTCGGCAACAGATGACGCCTTTCCAGAATGCGTCCCTGCGCTGGCCTTGTTCTTGAGTGAAGTCCCCAGGCGCACAGAGTGGCTCGTAAACTTCTTCCAAAACAGGATCCTCCGGGCAGCGCTGGATGAGTTCCATGGGACGGACTTCGAATGCCCCTTCGACTTTCATGAAAGTAGAGGCGCTCATCAGCAGGCGCGACCCGTAGAGCTTGTTGGCAGCCCAGAGTTGATGGGCAAAGTCGACGGCTTCCCCGGTTACACTGAAATGATGGGCCGAGTCAGAGCCGAAATTCGCCGCAAGGACTTCCCCGGAGTTAATGCCGATGCGGAAATCCAACGTGCGGCTCCAAATCGCAGCGCATTCCTGGTTAACGCAATTGAGCCGGTCGACAAGGGCCAAGGCGGCTTTGCACGCGGCAATGGCGTGGTCCTGGCTGGGCAACGGAGTCCCAAAGACCACCCGCACGCGTTCTCCATTGCACTCGTCGAGATAAGCGCCGTTTTGAATCAAAAGTTCTGCGGCGTTCTGTAGGAACGCATTGTGAATGGTTACGAAATCGCAGGTGGGAAGGGACTCCAGAAGAATCTGTCGATTGGCGATTTCGCACACGACAATGCTAGCTTCCCGGGTCTGGCCGCCGAAGTTCAGGGGTTCATTGGAATTGAGGAGTTTGGAGAAAGTGGCCTTTGAGATCCGGGTTCCAAACTGGCTTTGGAGTACCTGTTTGCGAAGGCCTGCCGAAGTTTGTGAATAGGCGTAGGCGATTGTAAAGCTCAGGAAAACCGAGCTAAGGGCAGCAAACGGAGAGAAGAATTGGCCGAAGAGGTGGGCGAGTGCGGTTGCGCTCAGGATTTGTGCCATGGCTGCAGTGGCAATCCCGACCTTGAGGGTACTGGGGCCGATATCGATGGTCGTCCAGGCAATCGAGAATGCCAGGGCCAACACCAAGGCGTATTGAATAGGGCCGGCGGTTACGGTGGGTTCATGCCCCAGATAGCTTGCCAAATAGATGTTCCCCAACGAAAAAGCTCCCGCCTCGTGCAGAGCCCAAACAGCGAGGCTTACGAGGGTGCCAAAGAGCAGGGTGACCTTGAGGTAACGCACAGGGCTGAGAATCTAAGCATGCACCGTGGGGCGCGTGCAACATCGGCGAGCCATTTATGGGCAGGAAGAGCGGTTTGGGTTCCGCCCCTGAGGGCAACAGCTGGTAAGATCGGTTTGGGTAGCTTTGCGCTTTCCTGTTCCAGCTTTTTCTTCAGTCACTGGCGGACCGGGTCCCATTGCCAGCATCTCAGTTGGGAGGTTGCCTGTCGGGCTGCGACTGCGGCCAGGTAACCGGTCGCCGGTTCCAGAGAGTGCAGCACCCAAGGGGCCGCCGAGCGTGGGTTGCCATAAACGCTCAATATCGTGGCTGGGTGTTCGGGCATGAGGGAGACTTCCACCTGCTTGGGAAGATGAGACGGGGTGCCGCCAACGGTTCCCACCGCCTTGCAATAGGCCTCCTTGCGGGTCCAACAGGCGAAGAACGCGAGGGTTTGGCGCTCCAGGGGCAACCGTCGCCATTGTTGGTGTTCGCGGGTGGTGAAGAACTGGGAGGCGATCAGCGGGGCTTGGGTGATGGGACGCACCCGTTCCACATCAACTCCCACCGCCGGTTGGCTGCTGATCGCGTAAAGAGCCAGTCCTTGGCTGTGGGCGGAGCTGAAATAGAGTTTTTGGGCATCAAAAGGATGGGCCAATCGGGGCTTGCCCAAGGTGTCTGGCTGGAAAAGGATCTTCTGGGGATCCTCCCCCAAGTACCGGGCGAGAATCAGCCGGAGGATGCCTCGATGGGCAATATAGCGTGTGCGCAAATGTTGGGCAGGAAGCCCTTTGGCTTGAGCGCGTTCTTGGGATGAAACATAATGATCGAACCTGGTGAGGTCGGGTTTGGTGACATCGAGTTCCGCCCGCCAGAGATGGAGTTCATTGGAGCTAAGGGCCGTTTGGGTGGTAGGCGTACGCCAGAGCAGTGGTGAATGAGCCATTTGCGCGCAGAATAAGTGGCAGCTGGAATGCCAGCCAGTGGGTGAACACTCCGTGGGGGTGGCGATTCTGGGGGAGGATGCCCCATAGCGTTTGCGGCTCGACCCAGCTTCATTATCCCATGGATCGAACGCTGTTGTTTGGGATCGCTTTCGACAATGCCGATTCCCGCTGCGCGCTTGAACGGATTGAGGCGATGATCGGGTCGGGGATGCCGGGCCATCTGATCACAGCCAATGTAGATTTCCTGCGGATCGCCTATGGGGATCCCCATTTCCGGCGGGTCTTGGAGAACGCAGACTGTGTTCTGTGCGACAGCATGCCTCTAGTGTGGCTCTCCAAACGGCTTGGGAGCGGGCCCATGCACCGGGTGGCGGGCGTCGACCTGGTTGCTCGTGTGGCCGCCGTGGCTGCGGCAAAAGGATATAGTCTTGGGTTATTGGGTGGCGGGGTGGGGGTGGCCCGGGCCGCCGGTGAACGGCTATGCCGAGAGTATCCAGGACTCCGGATTGTTGGAACATGGGTGCCACCCATAGGCGACTTGGACCGGCTCTGGAGCCCGCAGCTACTCAGCGCAATCCGACGGGCAAATCCGCGGATCCTGTTGGTTGCTTTGGGTTGCCCCAAGGCCGAGAAGTGGATCGCCACGCACGCTGGGTCCTTAAAGATTCCGGTTTGTATCGGAGTAGGCTGCACATTGGATCTGCTGGCGGCCCGGTTCCGTCGTGCCCCCAAATGGGTGCAGCGCATAGGGTTGGAGTGGCTCTTCAGGCTTGGCCAAGAACCCGTTCGTTTGTTTCCGCGCTATTGGAAGGACGCATGGTTCCTATTGGGGTGCGTGCATGGGGAGCTTTCGAGGCGATGGCGCCATCGGGGCCGTGACCTGCATCGATAAGCTCGGTCCAAGAGCCACTGACCGGGGCAGTGCACCCGCGATCTGACACCAGCGCTGCGGTGGTGGAAGACCCGATACTACCCAGTTTGCCAGGCAAAATTGGGCTGTGCTCATCGGATTCCAGCACGGCATCGGATCGGCTCCGATGGTAAACGATATTTTTCTCATCCGTGCATTGCGTTCAGGGCAGGGCCCAATGGTGGAGGGTGTG
>JAYVTN010000025.1:0-7184 GCA_043788785.1 Spartobacteria bacterium
GTACCACAACCTGGGGCCGGGTCGCCTTGGCGGATGGCACTCAGCGCCGAAGGTGCTCCGGACCAGATCCCGATGAGCTTGCCCGTAACCCCGTCGCCAACCCCCGCCTTGAGCAAGCCGCGGAAGGCCACTTCACCGGAGTCGTTCAGTACCGGGTCAGAGAAGTTACTCCAAACCGCATTTTGGGTTCCCTGAGCGACGAAGTTCTTGCGTGCCACCAGATGCTGGACGGCATTGGAATCGACCACCCATATGCCAGCGCTATCAATGCTGTTGACCCCATTGGCGCCGGGAACCGTTCCCGACGCCATCACCGCGCGGAAAGCGTTCTGGCCGGAGGCGTTAACCGCGGGCGCCCCGAAACTGAGGAACTTGCCCGGTAAATTGTTAGGATCCGCATCGATTTCCGCCGGCGAGTTCTTTTGGAGAACGATGGATGTACCTGTGAGCGAGGAATTGACCACTCCAGTCAAGGTGTCGGAAAACTTACCAAGATAACTGACAGCCCCCGCTGAATTGAAGCTACGGGTCGTAGCGCCCGCATAAGGCACGGTTTTGAACATCGTGAAGCTGGTGAGGAACTTGGCGGCCGAAAGCTCGGCATGCTCGCGCACCAGCAATTTGACTTGGTCGTTATCGACAATCCAGATCCCTGTGTTGTTTGGTGCCGTCACTTCAGGCCCCACCACCGAAGCGGTGAAAATGAGCCCGGCATTGGATAGGGCAAACGAGCTGAAGGCTAGAAATTTGCCGCCATTGCCGGTCCCCGGAGCTGGGGAACCTTGGCGCACGACCTTCAAAGGGGTGCCCGGAACACCATACCATAGACCCGTAAGCGTACCGGCGAGTCCATCGGTTCCTCCGGCCTTCAGGAGTCCGCGGAACGCCACCGAACCTGCCGGGCTGAGCACCGGATCGCTAAACCCGCTCCAAAGGGCGCCATTGGTGCCATCTGCTGCAAAATTTTTGCGGGCCACGAGCTTTTGAACGCCGGCGGCGTCGATTACCCAGATCCCCAGGTTATCGAGGGTCGTTATTCCATTAACGCCTGCGAGAACGGTTCCACGAAAAGCGGTTTCGCCTCCATAGCCGGTGGCGGGCAGACCGTAGGTGGAAAAGGCTGCGTTAAGTGCGTTTAGCGGATTGGTGTCGGTCTCCGCCGGATCCCCTTTCTTGACCACCACGCTACGGTCAACTCCGCGAATGGCTAGAAAGCCCGGATCGGCGACGGTAGCGAAATCGGCAACCGAATTATTGGCTCCGCTTATCGGGACAATCTTTGTGACCACATTGGTGGCCCCGCTGGCGACATAGGCCGCGCCAGCCGCATCCAGAGCTAAGCCGCGCAGATTGGTGCCCAGACTGCCTTGGAAGGTTCTCGCTCTCCCGGAGCCTCCAATAGTGGCCACACGCCCGCCGTCTTGAGTATCCGTGAGATAGAGGGTCGTGCCTGCGGCGTCAAAGGCCAGGGCCACTGGAGCGACCGTTTGACCCGAAGGCTGGCCGCTTGTGGAACTATAGATTGAGATGGCGCCCGCCGGTGTGATCTCGCTGATCTGGTTCAAGCCTTTCTGGGCCACAAACAGATGGCCATTGGTGCCAAAAGCGAGTCCCTTTGGATCTGAATTGGTCGGGAGGTTAACGAACAAGTTGCCCGAACCGGCCCCGGTATCGAATTTTAGGATTTTAGATTCCCCGACCACCCCAGTCCCAACCGCCGCGTAAAGGATCCCGCTGGCATCTAGAGCCAATCCGGTGGGATTAACTAGACCCGTGGAGAAGTCGGAGGCGACACCCGAGGGGGAAATCATCAGAATTTTCCCGGCCGTGACGCTGGAGACGTAGGCCGCCCCAGATGCGTCAAAGACTACAGCGCCGGCACCATCGATGATGTTGGCGGTATAATCGGAGACCAAGCCCGAGGAGCCGACGCGTTTGATCACATCGGCGGTGCCTGCAGGCACAAACAGGACATCAGCCCGAAGTTGAGGGGCCAAGGAGATCATGGAGACTAGTCCCAGAGATAGCGCCAAGTTGAGGCCGGTGAAGCGGTTGAAGCGGTTGGAAGGGCTCATGCCAAGACTTTACCAGGCGGAACCCGGCACTGCAAAACATTTTATCACCCCATGCTCCCATAAAAAATGCGCGGATGCCGGCCGATTGGCTGACACCCGCGCTGTTCCCCCCAGAACAGTTCGCACATTACCCAGCGGATCCCGACCCGCAACTCTTTTTTTGCCTTAAATCGAAAAAACCTGCGCGCCCCCGGGTAAAACCTATTTAGCGAACGCCTTGTCCTCCGGGTTGCCCCCGGAAAGGAGGTAGGCCGTCAGGTCCAAAAGTTCCCCGGCATTCAGCGGGTTGATCAACCCCGGGGGCATCATGGAGACATTGAAAGCCTTACGGGTCTTGACGTCGGCAACGTTGAGGGTGGTTTGGGCATCGGGTGCCAATGCGCTGGTCATGATGAAGAGCTTGCCGTTCTCCTCCACTACCGCCCGGCCGACCACCAATGACCCATCCTTCAGCTCGAATTGTTCGGTCCCGTACTGGTCGCTGATAACCTTGGACGGCTCGATGATGTTCTCCATCAGATCCCGCAGCGTGTAACGGCTGCCGGCTCCCGTGATATCCGGCCCGATATTGCCGCCCTCTCCTTTGAAATGGTGGCAGTTGACGCATAGGCTCGAGGCGAACATGGCCTTGCCTTGCTCAAAGTTGCGGCCCGTCAATTTATTGGCAACCAACCCAACCGCGTCGTCCACCGAGTAATTTTTCCCCGGCCCCTTTGGGACCACCAGATTGGCAGCCAATACCTGGGAGGGCCGTTTAGAGAGCTCATTGAGGGCGGTGCGTTCCGTCTCCTCAGCCCCACAGTTTGCCAATGCTTCGGAACGAATGACTTCCAGGTATTTGGTGAAGCTGTTGCCCCCATGCCAGCTAGAGGAGTGCTGAAACCAGGCGAAGAAGGTTTTTCGCAATTCCGGGGTCCACCCCACTTTGGCTTCCCGCAAGGCCGTCACATACGCGATTGCCTGCCTGTTGGGCCTACTATCATGCATTCCGGCAACAGCCCGGGCGTAATCGTCGTTGCGCGCCAGGACTGCTTTACTGGCCAAGGTGATATCGCCATCCTTGGCCGTCTCCAGAAGGGGCACGGTTTTGGCCACCACACTGGGCGACCCCAGATAGACCAGAAGGGAAACCAGTTCCCGGTTCATCGAGGGATCGGCCGAGGGGAACACGGCATCGAGCTTGGCCACGATCTGGGCCGCGGTTTCCGAGGCTGGTTTGCCCATGCGAATAAGAGTTAATTCCCAAGCCCGCAGGATGGGCAAGCGCAGGGCCGGATCGACCGTGGCCAGATCCAGACGCTCCAAGGCCGCAATGAGCTTGGGCTGAAGGGCTTTGTCTCCCATCCGAGCCAAGGCTATGAGGGCCTCCACCGCAGCTTGCGGATTGGTCTCCGATAACGCGCGGGCACTCCAGCGCTCGACCGGTTGGCGCTCGATGGCAGCGCGCGCTGCAAACCGAAGGAATCGATCCTTGTTCCCCAGGGAGGACCATGCCTTTTCGACCGCCTCCGGGCCTGTCCCTGGAAGATGAAACGCTTCCAGGGAACGCCTGAGCTTGGCCTCGGGCGTTGGAGCCAAGGGCCTCACGGGCGCTGTGCTTTCCTTACCCACATAGCTCAGCCGGTATAGCGCGGATTGGCTTTTGCGCCCCCCAAGCAGAAAATACATGTTGCCGTCCTTTTTGGAGATGATCGCGTCTGTGAGCGGCAAGGGCTTGCCGGAGAGGAAGTCCTCGCGTTCTGCGCTGAAGCTGGCCCCCTCAGGCTTGAGATGGATGGCCCACATCGTGCCATAGGTCCAATCCAGCGCGAAAAACGCCCTTTGATATTTGGCGGGAAACTTGGCCCCGGTTCCGAAAATGGTGCCGGTTGGAGAGCCTGGGCCGATATCGACAACCGCAGGAAGCGAGTCGGCATAATAATTGGGCCAGCGACCCGAGCCGGAACGCCAACCGTAATCGCCGGCGCTCACAATGTGGTTGATGCGCGTGGGGACGTACCAGGAGGTGCCCATGTCCCATTCCATATCCGAGTCGTATGTAAAGAGTTCGCCATTGGCATCAAAAGCGATGTCGTACTGGTTACGGAAACCGCCTGCAAAGAGACCCGGGTGCTTGCCATCCAGATCCATACGGACCACATATCCACCCGGGGCCATGATTCCGCGGGCATGCCCGTTGGGGTCCCACATCCGGGTCGTCAGATGGTCTTCGGCGAGGCCGACAGGCAAACGATACTCCAAATCCCCGGGCACCTTGGTATGGTTGCCGTTCACCACGTAGATGGATTTGCCGTCCGGCCCGAGGGCCACCCCGTGGGTGCCGTGCTCGCTGGAGCCTTTGAAGGCGTGTAAAAGCTCAGCCTTGTCGAACTTGTCGTCTCCATCGGTATCGCGAACCCGCCACAAACCATTATCGGTATTTGGGACGTTCCCGCTCGCCTTGAGCTCGGTGCGCTCATTGTTCATCACGTAAAGGCTGTCAGCCGCGTACAGCAACCCATGGGCGCCTCCCAAGGGTTTGCCGTCCAGCCCATTGGGCATTTCCAAAGCTTGGACGTGTGCGGATTGGCTGGAGCCCGCCTTGGGCACCGTGACGCGATAAAGTCCCCCGTACTGGTCAGCAACCACCATCCGGCCCTTGTTGTCTTCGGTGATCGCCACCCAACTCCCCTCCTGCGCCTTGGGTACGGTGTAGAGCAATTCGACCCGGAACCCTGCGGGCACGGTGATTTGATCGACCTCGGCCAGTCCCGAGGATTTGGCAGCGCTCTTTAGAGCATCGCCCCAGGGTTGCGCCATGTACTCGGCAACCACCACCGCAGGCGCGAACGCCGTAGACCCTGGGGCGGCCGCTTCCCATTCGGCAGAGGTTTCCACCAGGCTCTTCTGCTTGGCACTGGTGATCTCCAGCGAAGCGACTAGACCCGCGATTCCATCGGTATTTTTGGCCTCCACCCGGATCTGGTTGGTACCCACACGAATTAAGCGGGTCACATCGGCCTTTACCGATTGGTCCCAATCGGTGTTTTCAGCCGCCAAGCTCTCATTGATGAAGAGCTTACACCCATTGTCGCAGGTGACCCGGATCGTGGCAGACGCGGCAGGCCCGGCTACCTGGAAAACCTTGCGGAATGTCACCCGCTGACCGGGCGCCACTTGGCCTTGTTGCCAAATCCATTGGGGCTGGGCCAAAGCGGCCAGTGGCAAACCTTCCAAACCGATGGCCAGCAGGAAGGGGAATGAGAAGACTTTCATGTTGTGGATAGATATAAACGCGAAGGGGTCACTTCTACAACCCGTGCGGGGACTGCTTATTAGTGAGCAGGTTTCAGCGGTGAATGATCACCATCCCCTTGTAGGGCAGGGGGCTCATTGGGGGGAGATCGTCAGCCCCGAGCGCGTCGGCAGGTTGCTCATCTGCTTGGTGAAGCAATCCGGACAGATCCCGTGGCTGAAATTCGAGCCGGTATGGGTATGGATATAGCTCTCCACCTGGCTCCAGAAGTCATGGTCATCCCGGACCCGTTTGCAATACATGCATATAGGTATGAGTTCCTTCAACATCCGGATCTGGGTGGTAAACTCCAGGATCCGCTCAGCTACGCGCAAGCGCATCATGACGGCCTCGCGATCCAACGGCTTGGAAAGGAAATCATCGATTCCCGCGTCCATGGCTTTGCGAAGGTTCTCGCGACCCGTGTTGATGGCCGTCAAGAGGATGAAATAGGTGTATTCGGTTTTGGGTCGGCTACGAATGCGCTGGCAGAGCTCCAAGCCTTCCACCTGGGGCATCATCCAGTCGCTGACGACCACCCGGAAGGGTTCCCTGTCGAATATCTCCCACGCTTGGGCCCCATCGCTCGCCGCCACCACCTCGTGGCCATAGTGCTCAAGGGTAAACTGGAGGATTTTGACCGATACCGGATCATCTTCAGCAATTAGGATCTTCATGCGGTGGCGGTTTTGGGGGGCGCTCCCTTTCGAGTGCCATCCGAACGTAACTAAACTCTCTGCGAACTTCTGCAAGCAGTTCCTCGGCTCCCTCCAAGGATTGGGTGCCCGCCAATTGCTCCAAACGCCAACAGGAATGGCACATCCGGTCGGCGCCAAAATTGGCGCAACTGCCTTTGAGGGAATGGGCCACGCGAAGCAACTCGGTGTGGGCGCCTTTGGTGATGGCGGTGCGGGCCTCTTCGAAGAGCACGGGGGTGCTCTCCACAAAAAGATCGATCAACCGCCGCAGGATCTCTCCGGACCCATCCGGGTCGAGTTCACGGAACCCGGTTAACATCTCAATGTTGATGGCCGCGGCGCTGGCACCTTCGCGAACCTCGGCCTCGATCTGGCAGATGGCACTAAAGCGTTCCAAGGCAGCCTCCAAGTCCGCGGGACGCACCGGTTTGCTCAAATAATCATCCATCCCTGCCGCCAAGCATTTCTCCCGGTCGCCTTCCAAAGAATGGGCTGTCATCGCCACAATCCACGAATGCCGGGCCCTGCCCTCCCGGCGCCGGATTTCCCGGGTGGTCTCGTATCCATCGAGCTCGGGCATTTGGCAGTCCATGAACACCAGGTCATAGTGGCTCTTACGCAAAGACTCCAATGCCACCCGGCCATTCTCGGCCGAGTCGGCGACATACCCGGTTTTCTGGAGCTGGTGGAGTGCCACGCTCATATTAACCACATTGTCCTCCACGATCAGGATCCGGATTCCGCCGATGGGATTGAGCCTGGGGACGAGCTTCAAAACATCGGCCTGGGCAGGGTTTTGACGCGAACCGGCTCTGGCCAGGACGTTGGTCAGGCATTCATAGAGCGGTGTTCGCTTGAGGGGTTTGGTCAAACAGGCTTCCGCGCCACTCTCGCGCATGGTGGCGGTGTCATCGCGCCGGTCCAGGGAGGTCATCAGCACCAGACGCGTGCCGGCCAGGCTCGCCACAGAGTGGATGGCACGCGCCAAACCGATTCCGTCCATGCCAGGCATTTTCATATCGATGACGGCCAACTCGACGGGGAGCCCGAGGTGGACCTGCCGATGAAGAACCTCCAAGGCAGCCTCCCCGCAGGTCGCCAGCTCGACATTCATCCCCCAGGAGCAGAAGATGTGAG